>JAZUIB010000045.1:0-62856 GCA_045642025.1 Synergistaceae bacterium | reverse complement strand
TCTTTTCCAAGATTTAGCTCTGTCCCGTCGGGTTAGCTTACGGAAGGCTTTTTCCACCGCTCGGACATCCGTGTGTTAAATCTTCTTATTTAAATCGCATCGACGTCATGCGTTCATGATGCTGACAAGCCCGCTGCCAATGCGCTATGGGAATGAATACTTCGGTAACTGCTGTCGTGGACAGCGGGATTCATTACTAAACACGCGGTCCTCTATCAGGGTAACATTATGAGCAACAAACGCCTGCGCAGGCGAATTTGAATGTTTAGTTATTAAGAACGTTTGTTCGAAAACAGTCAAATTTGCGGACAAACGGACGACAGTCAGTTATTTCGACAGTTGAGCCGTTTGTTCGCAATGGAGATGTATAGAAAATATAAAAGCACCTCAGCCAAAACTGAGGTGCTTTTTTATAATCTTGTCATTCTGCGGAAGCCAACGGATTAGCACAGCCTGCGCCACACGGGAGCATATCGTTGCCCCGCGTGTTTCTGCTCCATAAATACAATCTGCTTTCACCGTAAAAAATGCTTACTCCCTCAACAACGTTTCATTATATTTAAAAAGCAAATCATTAATTCTGTCTATATCATAAATCCCGTTTCGCAGACAATACTCCACAATCAAATCCGCTTTACTGCTCTTGGACAGCGCATACCCCGCGCATTTAAGAAAACACTCTGTTTCCTCCAAACTCAAACGAAGCCCTGCCGATAACGCGATAACCGTGTTCTTTGTAGGCCTGTAATTAGGATTATTCTTCATTTTTGAAAAATGCTTGCGGTCAATTCCGGAACGCCTGCAAAGTTCAGGCACTGAAATACACTTTTCCGCCGTAAACTGCATCAAACGGGCAGAAAACGTAACGCCGTCTGTTTTCAAAAACTCCTCCAGTTTCCTTTCCTCCAATACATCTAAACCGTCAAAAACATCCATACAAGGCTGGGTTTCCTCGTCACTGTTCGACGGCTCATAATGCTCATCAAGAAACGCCCCTACCGTTACAAGCTGTTTTTCTTCCATTTCTTCATCAGACCCAAACATACCGAACAACTCCCTAAAATCCATACATCGACCTCCGCCGCAAAATAAAATTACCAGTTTTCATAAATTCGTGGTCGCCAGCCATGCGACAATTCAATAAACAGGGCGGAGTTGGCAGTCTCCGCCCAAAATGCAACAACGTGCTATTGTTTATCTTTTCTATTCTGCTTTTTCCGCCGTTTACGCTCTGCGACATAATCTGAAGCTAACATCATTACCCGAACAGCCAGAACAACGTTTATCGGCGCAAGCACAAAATGCAGACTTCTTAACCACAACGGCATAATACGTATCATTTACGCGCCCAGCGCCAGCATTTCTTCGTGTTCCTTTTCCCAAAGCGTTCGTTCTTTCCTGTAAGCTTTGTACTCAAGGCGACTGTTACCGTACGGATTTTTTGTCAGATGCACCAGTCCGCACTCAGGGCACGAATAAACGTAAAGTTTTACACCACGTTTTCTGTATGCATCTGCCGCCACCTGCTTCGCCTTCCACAACGTCGGATAAGCGTTCTTACTCAAGCAACTCCTCGCCAAACCACGCAACTGTTCGTCTGTCATAGCAGCCACTCCTTTCAATTATCGCCATTCGGCATTACACTCATAAGATTCTTCTCTCTGATAACAATCATCGTCTCCGTAATACGATAAACCTCCGCCGCTTGAACTGAAATCCCCCTCTTATATTGCTATTAAGAAAACAGCTATCAAAAATACTGCATACAGCCAAAGACATATCTTTTGCTGTTTTTTTATCAAAAAGACCTATTACTACACATCCTATACCAAGCGCAACAAACCACCATACGTTCCTTCTCCCATACGCCAACTACCGCAAATAATATCCCGTAAATCAACAACGCCATCACTTTTCCTCCCAGCTAAGTTTTTCTCCGGAAGCTGAAGCATCAATATTCTTGAGCAAAGCTTTAGCATCCGCCACAAGTTTTTTGTCGATAAACCAGTTTGGATTTTCAACAGTTGCCACCTTGTCACGAATATAAGCTTTTTGCGTTGAAAACTGCTGCCAAAATTCAAAACACTCATAATGTTCGAGGAAATATGGAATATTCCATTCCGTAAGTTCTGCCATCGTTTTGACCAAATAGCGGTCTGCATCGTATCCGTGACCGGAAAAGCCACAGGCTGCAGCTCCCTTAAGAGCCATTTCCAATGAAAGTGTAAAATGTGGGATAAGTCCGGCAACTTCGGGATAAACAAGTTGGACATTAACAAGGATTGCGGCAGCAATTCTTGTCGGCTCTGCCACATAAGCAATAAAACCTTCCCGACAAACATTTTTAACGTCTTCGAGATCCCAAAGAAGGATTCCACGATTTTCAAAATCGCGTCCTTCATCAATAAGTTTCATCGTGTACACGCCAAGTTCTTCATAACCCGCGTACGCATGCATTACGCAAGATAAATCCTTACGCAATTTGTAACATATTGCATCAAATTCCTTGAGATCAGGGATAACCGGACGATAAAAAGTATTAACTAAATAAAAATGATCTGTTGTCTTCATTTTTTCTCCTCCTATATAGCTCTGACGTCACCGCAGAGAAAATCTCGCTCGGTAAATGTGATATTGTAATGTCCTGTCGTGTTACGGAAGAGGTAGTGCGTCACTCCGTCTCCTGGCAACTCAGCAATAAACTCAAAGTTGTAATTGTGATGTCGGTCTGTAAATTCATTCTTATTGTACTTACGATAGCTGAACTTATAAACCTGTTTGGGATTAAACTTTGGCATCTTGATTGACTTAACTACTGGAATTTCCATACTTTAACCTCCATGTCTGGCAAAAGCCAAATCAACAACTGTACCTATATAACTTTGTCAAGGTGCTACTCAATCTGTGTGTTGGTAAAATTTGCCCGATGTTGCGGCTGCGATGTGTGATGTGTGATGTGTTTCTGTTACTGATAAGACCTGCTAAGAGTCGTTTGTTTTGGTTGGATACCATCCTTTGCTTAAGCAGTAGCAAAGAATAGCAGTGTTGCCAGAAAATGTCAAGCACTATTTTTAAAAAATACAGGAAAAATTTTCAAAAAAAGAAGATGCCCTGTCAACAGGGCCATCTTCCAAATTAATCTAGTGCTTACAATCAGTAAGCATTATAAACTCGTTGGATTTATAGGCTTTATCCTTAAGATAGTGCTCTATTTGATCTGAATTTACCATAAGAATGTTATCTTCTGTCCATTCTGGTAGAGCTATACCTTGTGAAAGTTCTTTAATAAAATCTGTCACATGTAAAAATTTAGGTTCATTATAATAAACTTTCTGTATTTGATCCAAATTTTCAATAGATTTTATAACCTCAATTAAGCATTTCCTTAATGCTTCTATGTATTTTGCTGTTATCTTTTTCTTATCACACAATAACGTCATGAGTTTCCGTAGTGCTACATTATCACATTGTTGTATATATTTACCAAAGACAGACATAAGGTTTATTCTGTAAGCCTTAAATTCTTCCATTTTGTTTTCATCGTCAAATATTTCTAACTGATAATCTAAAAAAATACAATTAATAGCATATTCTATCCATGAATAACAACTAACTATACACGGATACACCTCTTCAGATATTTCTCTAATATCTGTCTCGAAAATATGTTCAAACACTTCAGGATGTTTATATTTTCCGATATATGCCAAATGCACTCTAGCAGGATATCCCTTAACATTAATACTTGATATAGTACTGCAAAGTTCTCTAATTATACCGTTACAAAATTGCCTCTTTTGTGTAGCGCTTAAATGACGATCGTTTTGTATATTTGCAATTTTTCTAATCAATGTATTAAAAGCATTATAGTGTGTAGTATTTCTAAAGATGCTGTAATGCGGATTTTCTCTGAATTTATCAATATTTTTCCCGTAGTCTATAATATGATATTTTGTTTTCTTCAGCATCAAATTCTTCGAATTTGTGACTTCAGATGCTTTATCTATAGCATATGCACCAATAGAGACAATTTTTTCATAGCAACTTCTGCTGCACACACCATCAAACAAAACCACATTAAGACAGCATGGGATTCCCTGTAAATTTCTTGATGGGTGATTAACCACGAGCACAAATGGATAATTATCTGCATTGCAGAATTTATCAAGGATGCTTTTTGAATTATTATCATTATCATCATAGTACTGTATAAAATCATATCCTAACTGAGGATATTCTTCTCTAAAACGATTGACAATAGATTCTATTGAGGATTTATTTTCGACATATAATACCGTCTTCCCTATATGTTCACAGTTAGGAGCTCGTAAACCTCTTTCCATCACATCTTCAATCTTAATCTTTATAGTAGGTTCATTAATGTATTTACAAGCAAAATCTTCTGAGGAAATTTTCTGTGGAATATCTTCATTCACATATGAAGTCTTATAACATTCTTTTTCTCTGATTGATAGTTGTTTATAATTAACGCCACTTTCAAGAAGCCTTGTAGACATTTCATAGTTATACGAAGGAACTAATACTGTATCCTTGTATGCCTGTTCATAAGTATAGATATATGTAGGCCGTGAATTTTTATCACAAAAAATTTCATACGGACCGCACGATAAATCATGTATATTTGCAGAAGTAAAACCAACCTTATGTGCATAGAAATAATCAATAATAGGAGCATATTTTTCAAGAATATCTGCAGAACAATTTTCAATAACGATTAAATCAAAATCATTCGCGACAAAATAGTAATGTATATCATCCTCAAGAAATGTGTTCATTGCAATTGTTAACGATGCCAACGACATGACAAGTATCCCTTCGATACACCTGCAACCGTGATAATCAATTTCAGAAGATGACAACTTACGTACTGTTAAACAAACATTGCTTTGGCGCAAATTTTCTACAGCTCCATCAACCTCATACTCTTCTTCAACTACATACAGTACGCAAGACAATCGCTTAGCACGCACCAACAAATCAATTATTGATTTAGCTATATTAATTCTTTCCGCATATACAGGCATCACGACCAAATGTCGCATTATACCGTCATTTATCTCATGCGCGATACTCTTCACCGCATCTTTCGTACACTGTTTTAGTTCACATTCTGAAGATAAATTTAACTTTGACAAATCGATATTGCCTGTTTCCCTTTTGAAATCTAAAGCTCTTTTAATACCAGTTTGTCCAAATACCGAACCTACTTTCCGGTTACGAATAGTAGTAGCATCTAAAAAAAATGTTTCTAATCCATTTGAAACGAATCGAAGTGGATAATAATCTAACCCAAATTTATCGTGCAACCGTTTAGAAAAAGTTGTTGCCATCTTCTCTGCATCAACAATATCATAACCAGGTTTAAATACTTCAACTACCGCTAAAGGTTGTTTTTCGTCCATTTCTAAGGTATCCCAATGAACATAGAAAAGTACATTATCAGCTATATAGTTTTCTTCGTCCTGTCTATTCAAATCATAACGCATACAATCTCCCCACCCCCAGTCCACAGCCTCTAACATTTTCTCGACATAATCAGATATTTCTTCTTCAGTCCAACCTGCATAAATGTTAATATAGTCTTGTTTCTGCAAGGTTTTTTGTCTTTCAATTTTGTATTGTAAATACTTCTTTTCAGCTGTGAGTCGACGGTTGTCCTCTATAAGTTCATCAAAATAATTATTGTCAGCATTAGCTCCGTTGACTGGCAATTTTTTATAATCGAATTTTTTCGGAGAATACTGTTTAATATATTTTTGAGCTAAAAAATCTACAACAATAAAAAGATTTTTGACACATCCAATTGCAATACGCGCATCTGAATCAGTTTTATGAGCCCCTTCGTTCCCTTTCTCACGTATATATTCAATACGCCCTTCAATATCTGAATTGTTAAGTGTTCTTTTAAAACTTATTCCATCTAATAAACTTACCAATCTGCCATCAAAAGGCATCGTTATTTTTTCATGCTTATATATCCATTTTACGGCAAATTCTATAGCTCTGCGACACCTCATAATACACGAAATCGGATCGCTATACACATATTCTTCAGCTTTAATGGCATTTTCAGCGAACTCATAAAATAGTTTTGCAATATGTTCTTCGTGTAAAAAATCAAAATTTGCCACACATATTCCTCCATTTGTCAATTAAACTCAGTATCTAGAATATCAAAATTTAACTCTAAGATTTTTTCCAACAAATCTTTTAATATTACCATTCCCCCTTTATAAAATCGTTGGTCACGCAAACTGTTTTTCACGATATCTTTCTCGCCATGTACCTGATTGCAACGAAGTGCATATACGCTCAGTATTGCATGAAATTTCCCTAGTTGAATTTCTTTAAGATACCATGGGATTTTTTCAACTCTTGTGTTTTTATCTTTAGTTTTTATTGGAGCTTGTGTAAATTGAATCATTATATCGTGTTCCAGTAAGTCATATGGCGCATACTCTTTAGCGTAATTTTGTCTGTATAAATTATTAAAGTCATTCATAAAAAAAAGAATTTGAGCTAATTCTGTGCCGAACTTATTATAATCTATTTGCTGGTCATCTTGTCTAATACATGCAGCTTGATAATGTAATTCATAATATCTGCTATATATTTTATTAAATCCCATGTAATATTTAGAAAATGCATCCGCAGGGTCTAAGTTTTCTGCACGCTTTATATGCTTTTTTATCACTTCACGTATTAATGTCATTTTTAATTCACCTCTTTTAGTAATTAACTATTGGACTTTACGAAACGAATAATCATTTTGCAGTTCGAATAACATATTTTTATCATTGTTAATTAACCATATTCCTCGGTTGAAATACTTCAAAGCAGACACTTGTGACAAATCACCATATATTCCTGACAATTGCCAGTCCCAATCTAAACGACTTGTATCACGGACAACAAGTGCTAAATTATCATCTTTGTAATGTTTTGTTTTGTCTATTTTATCCCTTATTCTGTTAACAAGATTATTTTTAATACCTACATCAAGTCTATACACCTTGTTCGTTTCTTTAGGTACTTTTTTATGATTTAACAAACAATCAATACACTTTTCATCATCCTGAGTAAGGGTTATTTCTATATTAAGTATCTCTTTTTTCATGTTTGTGCAGTACAAATCAGGGCAGTCTGTATGTTTAGCTATTAAATAGTTCTCTTCCTTATATTTATTATACATTTCTAAAAACGCACGCCCTGTACACATTTCGATTTTCCGTTTTTTTACATCATGCTCAGCAATTAAATTCCACTCTGTAAGTTGACTCTCAAACAGCTGGCTACATTCAGCATCACCTTCATTAATGGCTGCAATGTATTCGTTTGACGGAGAGTTCTCAGTCTGCTCATGTCTTGATTCTTTACTTGTAATTGTATGTGCAGGATATCCGGCAATTGTACCCAAATACATAGGATTACTATACCAGCCCCAACCTTCCTGTCTCCAAATATCTACGAACTGTTTTGCTTTAATAAAATATACACGACACATTGTATGATTATCAGCACTTCGTACGGTATCTAAAAAAGCCACACCTTGATTATTCCAAGTAGATGATTTTTTCGCATAGTACATCGCATACGGAACAGTACAACGACACCATTGTTTGGGCATAACTTTATATCCACATCCGTCATAAAATTTTAAGATATTTTTATACTTATTATCTTCGCGGCATTTATCAGTGCCCATAATATACAACTCAAATCTATCATAGCATTTATTAGAGCCATATGCCACATACGCTATCGTTTCATCATCAATATAATTATGTTCACCAATTTTTACCATATCATTCACCCCTACAGTATTTTATATATAACCTTCTAGAAGAGTACAACAATCAAAATAACGTGTCAACTTACGCTGACACCGCTTGCGAATATGTTTTTATTGTTGAATATTCCGCTATCCTCATTGCTGCATCTCAAAAGCATAATCCTTCAAGCCAACATCTCCCAAAGATAAGTATAAATAATCTTTCATGTTCATTGGTCGCCTGTTATGCGGTATTTATAATAAATTTTAGTCTTGTTGCCGCTGAATTGGGCATAGTTTTATCGCTGTGTTTTTGTAGGCATAGGCAGTATTTATATTGTTCAGCAGTTTTTTCATTATTGTATTTGGCAGTAAAAATGAGAGCCGAGGCTCTTTTTTTTGTTGTGTTGTTTTCGGTTATTTGAAGTTTGCTTCCATGTTTTCGATAAGTGTGTCGTATAGTTCTTCTGCTTTTTGCTGTATGCGTTCTATGGGTATGCCGTTCTGCACGGCATACATTACCGCTCCGCCCATTCCAACGCCTTCTTTGATGTAGCCGAGTTCGTATTCGGCAAAGCCTTTGCGTTTTGATTTGCTGAAATCAAGCGGTGCCCAGTATGTGTCGCAGCCTATTTCTTTTGCGTATTCGGCAAAGCAGCTTGTCGGGTCTTTGTATACGTATTTTGTGGTTGCAACGAGAAGGTGCCGTGTTTCGCCAAGGTCTCTCAAGAGCGCGGCTACGGCAAGCATTTGGGTGCCGCCTGCGAGTGTGACGTCTATTTTTTGCGGCAGCGCGCGGACAAAGGCTGCAACCGCAATCTGCATGGGGTCTCCGACTTCTTCGGCAGCTTCGTAGCCTCTGCCTTTCAGTCCTCCGATTTTTATGTTAAGTCTTTTGGCTACGCTTTGCCATATTTGTTCTTTGAGGCCGAGCGGATTTACGGGGCCTGCTGAGGATACTGTATGGTTGTAGCCGAGTGAACGAAGCAGCAGAAGCGCAGTGGTAGTCCCCCCAGGGACTGATTCTCCTATGATAATTTTTTTTGTGTTTTTGCTTATTTTTTCGGCAAGTTCCGATGATTGTCTGATTATTTTTTGGCAGTCTGTGACGGCTTTGCCGAAGCGGGGGTCTCTGCCCGGGGTTTTTGTTATTTTTTCAAATGGGCAGGCAGGGTTGATTGTGTTGCCTGCACACGCAACGCACAGCGGCAGTTTCGCTTCGTCTATTGCGGCTTTGGTTATGACTGTCGGCGAAGGGTGCCCTTGTGGGTCTACAGGAATGGTGTTTACACAGCGCGGTTTGCCGAAGCAGAGTACGTCGGCGTCAGAGGGTCCTGTGTATGGAAGGGCTTTTACGTCTGCTCCCGCGGCAGAGAGCCCCGGGATTTTTGCCAGTTCTGTTTCCCCGATAAAGACTATGAACAATTGTCTTCTCACTCCCAAATGCAAGTAAAAATTATTTTTATGTTTAATATTGTATACCATATTTACGGTATGGTATAATCCATAATGGAGGATTAGACAGTATGAGTGAAAAAATTGCTCCGACAAGAGGCAACTTGGTTAAGCTCACACACTCCGTGCAGATGGCGCGTTCGGGGCACAGTTTGCTCGACCGCAAGCGTCAGGTGCTTATGTCAGAACTTGTACAGCGCATTGACGCCGCCGGAAAAATTCAGGCTGAGTTGTCTGAAGTTTTCAGCGACGCCTATCAGGCTCTTCAGAATGCCAACCTTTCTTTGGGTATTGAGTCTGTTGAAAATATTTCAGAGGCTGTTCCTGAAACTGAAAATATTGTTGTGCGGCTTCATTCTGTTATGGGGGTGGAGATTCCTGAAGTTGACCCTCTTTCGGATGAGGCTGAGCCGTGTTATTCGCTTCTCAGTTCTTCCGGCGCTATGGATGAAGCGTATGCCAAGTTTCGCAGGATTACCGAGTTTATCGCAAGGCTTGCCGAGATTGAGAGCAGTGTCTGCAGGCTTGCCGTTCAGATACGCCGCACTAATAGGCGTGTCAACGCGCTTGAGAAGATTGTTATTCCTGATGAGCTTGCCCAGATACATTTTATCAGCGATGCGCTTGAGGAAAGTGAACGTGAGGATTTTACGAGAATGAAGATGTCTCAGAAGAAACGTCAGATGAATGATTAGTTCAGGGGGTAGGGATATGAGTAATTTACAGGAGGTTATTACTGTCTTGCTCGGCGCGGAGGCGGAGGCAAAGCGTACTGTTGAACAGGCGTCAAAGGATGCCGAGAGTTCTCTTCGCGCGGCGCAGGAAGATTTCCGCGGCAAGCGTGCCGCAGAGATGGAGACTGCGCACAAACAGGTAAATGAAATTATGCAGGCGGCAAAGTCTGACGCGCATGCCGAAGCTGCTCAGATTACTGAAACGGCAAGAGCAGAGCGCGAAAGTCTTATGAACCGTTTTAACCGGTCGGCAGATGCTGTTACTGAAGCTGTTGCGTTGGAGATTGCCGAAGGTTATAAGAGAAAGGCAGGATTTTAACAGCTGTGGCTGCCTCCGGCAGAGTTCTTGCCCAAGCAGTGAGAGCGCATGTTCGTTATGCGCAGTTATTGGGTGATTCTGAGTATTGGACTCTGCTGAATTTGAAATCTACTTCGGAGATTACGCGTTTTTTGCAGGGTACTAAGGCTTATGAGGGTGTTTTTGCAAATTTTGTGCCGGCTCATACTCACAGAAGTGATTTTGAATGTGCTTTGCATCTGGCAATGGCAGAGGAGACGGCAGTTTTTGTAAACAGTCTCGATTCGGGCGCTCATAAGAGTTTTCTGGCATGTATGCTCGGCAGGTTTGAAGCAGCTCAGATTAAAACGGTTTTTCGTTTTTTGAATTCCGGTTTTCCGTCCAAAGCTGTTTTAAGGCAGTTTCCATGTTTTGATGTTGATTTTTCCGCTCTTGACGGCTGTGATAGTTATGCCGCAATTCTTGAGGCGCTTAAGGGCTCAAAGTATTATGAAATTCTTGCAGAGCCTGCGGCAAAGCTTGCGCAGGGCACGGAGGTTTCTCTTTTTAATCTTGAGACTGCGATTGACCGTTTTTCTGAGGCAGAGCTTTTCGGAGCGCTGCAGTTGCTTGATAAGGACGAGCAGAAGCTTCTTGCGCCTCTGTTCGGAGTGCAGGTTGACCTTGTTAATTTGTACACTCTTCATAGATGTAAATGTTATTACAGTATGGCTGCGGAAGATATTCTGCGCATGCTTATTCCTGCGGAATATTTGGTTAAGTCTGAGGATATTCGGGCAATGGCTGATTGTTCTGAGGATGAGCGGCAGTTGTATTTTAAAGATAGGTTTCCGGCTTATTTTAAGATGTTTGAGGATGTCCCTGAGGTGTCGGACAGAGAGCTTCGGCTTGAAACGGCTATACGCCGATGCAGCTGCGGCGAAGCGCTCAGGCTTTTTAAAAAGGGTCCCCCAGGTTTTCATACGATTGTAAGTTATTTGATGCTTAGGCTGCATGAAACTGAAGATTTGACAAAAATTTTGGAATTTGTGCGTTATGAATGTAGTCCGCGTACATCTGCAAAATATTTGGCACATATATTAGACTAAGGAGGTGTTTTGATGGCTGTAATGAAAATGTCTGCCCTGACTCTTACGGGCCCCAAAGAAGAGCTTGAGCCTGCGGCTTTGCACATGGCGGCTTCCGGCTGTTTTCAGCCTGTTCCTATTGACCTTCTTGTTAATGACAAAAATATGCGCGAGAAAATAACCGCAGATACTGAAAATCCGTATGACGAGCTGCTGAAAAAGGTATCTCTGCTGTGGTCTTTAGCACAGGAAAAGCTGCCTATGCCTGAATCTTCTGCGCTCACAAAGGATTTTACTCTTACTGACGCAAGGCTTCAGTCCGAGAAACTGTCGCAAAATCTTGAAGCCCTGCAGCAGCAGAATCTTATGCTGTCTGACGAGGAGGAGAAGCTTGAGGCGGTAAGGGTGCTGCTTGAGGCGTTTTCGGAAACGGGATTGACGTTTGACACTCTTAACGGCAGTGATTTTCTCGTTTCTTGTTTTGGAAAGTTGAGTAATGAAAATTATGACCGGCTGATGTCCGAGGATGACGGTTTTGTTTCTGTAAATCTTCTTGTTCAGTCGGAAAAGAGTTCATGGCTTTTGATTTTTGCGCCGTTAGACGGGAAGGATGCGCTGAAGGCGCTGCTTGCCTCGTTGGGCTTTATTGAATTTTCGGCAGATGAGGTTATTCGGTCTCTTTCGTCTGAAGACAGCGATTTGCTTTCTGCCGTGGACAAGCGTCTTGAAACGTACCGTGCGGCTTCAGGAGATTTGAAGTCTGCGGCTGCGCAGATGCTTGAAAAGGACCGCAGGCAGTATGAGCAGCTGTATTCCGGATTATATACTATGCAGCGCGTTTATGAAGCCTGCAGAGGCCGCGGTGAAATCAGCGGTATGTTTGTTATGTCAGGCTGGGTGCCGTCAGAAAGGGTTGACGAAATTCAGGCAGCAATTTTGAAGGAAGCACCGAACACGGTTGTGTTGCCTGAGGAAACAAAGGAGTTGAATATTCCTGTTCCTACGCTTTTGAAAAACAGCCGTATGTTCAGCGCATTTCAGGAAATCGTCGCAATGTACAGTCTTCCCTCCAGAGGAGATTTTGACCCGTCGCTGCTTGTTGCGATCACTTTTACTTTTTTCTTCGGCTTCATGTTCGGCGATATTGGACACGGTCTTATAATTCTGCTTGCGGCAATATATGCCCGCAAAATGAATATCGTGCAGCGGTCTTTTGCGTTTATTCTGAAATGCGCAGCCGTAAGTTCCATGATTTTCGGCGTTCTTTACGGCAGTATTTTCGGGCTTGAAGAGGTATTTCCCGCGCTCTGGCTGTCACCGATGAAGGAAACTTTAAAAATTATGGCTATTTCTGTTGGTGTTGGTTTCTGCACAATAAATCTCGGTATGTTTCTTAATGTAGTAAAGCAGTACAAGGCAAGGAACTACGCTAAAATGCTTTTTGACGGACAGGGGCTTGCCGGACTTCTTCTCTACTGGTTTGCGGCATCTCTTGTTGTGGTGTTCTCTCTTAATATTAAGCTTTCAGAAACCGTTATGAATCTTCTGTGGGCTGGCGCAGGCTTAATGCTTCTGCTTATGCTGTTCAAGAGCGTTCTTGCGCGTGTGCTGTTTAAGGAAAAAAATGGCGGTTCTGTTGTAATGGGTGCTTTCGGTATAGTTGAGGTACTGCTTTCTTTCCTTTCAAGCACGGCTTCGTTTGTGCGGCTCGCGGCATTCGCGCTCAACCATGTCGGGCTTTCAATGGCTGTAATTATGCTGTCTCAGCTTGTAAGCGGACTTCCCTGCGGAACTGTAATTCAGTTTGTTGTGTTTGCCGTCGGCAACGTTGTAATAGCTGTTCTTGAAGGTCTGATCGTCTTTATTCAGACTCTGCGGCTTGAGTATCATGAATTTTTCGGCAAATTTTACAGCGGCGGCGGCAAGGCGTTCAGTCCCGTGCGATGGGAGAACTAGTTATTAAATATGTTATTAAATATGTTTTAACATGTAATATTAAATCTATAGGAGGTATGTAACATGACAGGACTTATTTTATCGGCATCAGCAGTAGCAGCAGTTATCGCGGCAGGTTTTTTTATGAAAGGCAAACGTTTTAAGCAATCAAGAGCTCTGTATTCAACAATTCTCGGTGTATCTTCTCTTATCGTTTTTACCGGTGTTATTCTTGCGCTTTTCTCTGCTCCCGCACACGCTGAGGAAGCTGCCGCAGCAGCAGGCGGAATGAGCGCCGGGCTTGCCTTTATATCTGCTGCGGCTGTTACAAGTATAGCCTGTACTGCCGCGGCATACGCAGTTTCTACAGTAGGTTCTGCAGCATTGGGACTTATCGGCGAAAAACCTGAATTACTCGGCGCTACTCTTATCTACCTCGGTCTTGCCGAAGGTATAGCAATTTACGGCGTCATTATATCTCTTATGATTCTTCAGAAACTGTAGGCGAATGAAGGCTTATCTGATCAGCGACAATCATGACAGTCTTGTCGGAATGAGGCTTGCCGGAATGCACGGTTGTCTTGTGCATACCCAAAAGGAAGCAGAGGCTGCAATTCGGCGCGCGGCAGAGATGAAAGATACCGCAATTCTTGTCGTCACCGAAAAAGCCGCAGCGCTTGCTCCTGAGCTCATTCGACAGCTTCGGGAAAGCAACTCTCTGCCGCTGGTAGTAGAGATACCCGACAGATTCGGCACTTCAAAAGGTTCCGGCTATCTGACACAGTATGTTCAGAACGCAATCGGGGTGAAAATGTAATGGAGAAAATTTCAGCTGCAACAGATAAACTTAGAGAACTCATTATCAACCGCGCGAATGAGCAGAAGAATCTTCTGCTTGCAAAAGCGGAAACTGAGGCAAAGGAATGGCTCAGCTCTGAAAATGAAAAACTGGGCAATGAGATAGAACAGCTCGTGACGGAGGCAGACAGACAGGCAGGAGAAACACGCAAACACAGTCTGCAGAATGCCGAGCGCGAATGTATGGGAGAGGAACTGCGCCTTCGCAACAAACTGCTGCGCGACGCAACAAAGCTTCTTGCAGAAAAACTCGCGCAGCTTCGCACGCGCGATGATTATGTGCAGATACTGTGCGGAATAGCGCTTGAAGCAGCAGAAACCCTGCAGGGTACGGCTTTCTGTTTCAGTCTTTCCGCAATAGATTTTCCTTATGCCGAAACGTTGACAGACATGCTGAAAACAGCTGCGCCAAATCTTACTTTTGTTTTTGACAGAGTACCTGCAGCAATAACAGGAGGTTTAATTCTCTGCACGGAAGACAAAAAACGGATGATAAGCTCCGACTGGCAGAGTATTGCACGGGACGCGGCAGATACTCTTGCAATGCGCCTTCCGAAGCCTGAATAGACTCTGCGGGGGGAGGTGTTGTTTTGGAAAAGGACAAGCTCGGCATTGTTTCATTCGTTAACGGACCTGTTATACGCGCTGAAAATATGCACAATTTCGGAATGCGCGAGGTTGTGTCTGTGGGTGCGCGTAAACTCACGGGAGAAATTATAAATATTGAAAACGGCACAGCAACAATTCAGCTTTATGAAGATACACAGGGGCTGAAAATAGGCGAAGAGATAACCGGAAGCGGAGAATCTCTGTCTGTTGAATTAGGCCCTGGACTTGCCGGAAGTTTTTACGACGGAATAGGCAGACCCCTTGATGCCTTGCTTGCAAAAGAAGGCAAATATATTACTCCTGGCACGTCAGTTTCAATGCTTGATAGAGAGAAAATGTGGGACGTAACGCCTGTCGCTAAAGAAGGCGACCTTATTTCCGGCTGTTCGGTAATTGCGACCGTACAGGAAACTCCTCTTTTGCTGCATAAGATAATGGCACCTCCTGACGCAAAAGGACAGCTTACATGGGTTGCGCCGGAAGGAAAGCATGCAGGCAAAGAGATAATAGCCAAATATATCAACGCTTACGGGAAAGAAGTTTCAATACCAATGATACAGCGCTGGTCGGTAAGAAAACCGCGTCCGTCTGCCGAACGTCTGCTTCCTGACAAGCCTTTTGTCACAGGACAGCGTGTAATAGACGGTCTTTTCCCTATTGCAAAAGGCGGCACGGCCTGTATTCCTGGAGGCTTTGGAACTGGAAAAACTGTTACACAGCATCAACTTGCAAAATGGGGCGATGCTCAAGTTGTAATTTACATAGGCTGCGGAGAGCGCGGAAATGAAATGACCGACGTTCTCGAGCAGTTTCCTGTGCTTAAAGACCCTCGTTCAGGGCACCCCCTCATGGAGCGTACTATTCTGATTGCAAACACCTCAAATATGCCGGTTGCGGCACGCGAGGCATCAATTTATACAGGTATTACCATTGCTGAGTATTTCCGCGATATGGGTTATGACGTAGCAATTATGGCAGACTCTACCTCACGTTGGGCGGAAGCGCTTCGCGAGCTTTCCGGACGCCTTGAAGAAATTCCGGCAGAGGAAGGCTTCCCTGCATATCTCGCAAGCCGCCTGGCAGAATTTTATGAACGCGCCGGACGCGTTGAAACGCTTAACGGTCAAAAAGGCTCCGTTACAGTTATAGGCGCAGTTTCTCCCCCCGGAGGAGATTTTACCGAACCTGTAACTCGCCACACAAAACGTTTCATCCGCTGTTTCTGGGGGCTGGACAGAAATCTTGCAAATGCGCGCCACTACCCCGCTATCTCATGGACAGATTCTTACAGCGAATATTCTTCGGCGGTTGCTCCGTGGTTCTGCCGTGAAATTGACACACGCTGGGCAGAGCTGCGTACACAGGCAAGGGAAATTCTTGCGGAGGATGCAAAGATTCAGCAGATTATAAAGCTTGTCGGCGAAGACGTGCTTCCTGATGAGCAAAGGCTTGACGCTTTTACGGCGTTTTTAATCAAAAACGGCTACCTACAGCAGAACTCTTTTACAGATGACTCATACTGCCCGCCGGAGAAAACGTTCAGAATTCTGGATACAATCATCTATTTCCACACAGAAGCAATGAAACTGATCAGGCAAGGTATACCGGTTTCTTTGGTTAAGGACGATGCTTCGGTAAATGACATAGTCCGTCTGAGGGAAATTCCGGCAGGAGACTATGCGGAATATGACGAACTGCGCAGGCGCATAAACGCGCATTTGACACGCGTTGCGCTTGAGCGTACACATAGCACACAGAAGACGGGAGCTGACAGTGATGCTTAAGCCTGAATATATAGGTGTAAAAAACATCGATGGACCGTTTGTTCTTATAGAAAATGTCATCGGAGCAGGTTACGGCGAACTTGTTGACATAGAGGACCCGCAGGGAAATATACGCAAAGGACAGGTGAAATCCATAAGCCGCGACGCTGCTCTGGTACAGGTTTTCAGCGGAACAAATGATTTGATACCTAATACAACGCGTGTGCGTTTTCTCGGTAAACCGCTTGAGGTGACACTTTCAAAGGAAATGCTCGGACACACCTACACAGGGCTTGGCGAAGCGCGTGACCGTTCGGGTGAAATTTTCGGCGGCAAAAAAGCCAATATCAACGGATTTCCGCTGAATCCGATGGCGCGCAGCTATCCTAAAAATTACATCCATACCGGCATTTCAGCAATAGATACTCTCATGACGCTTATACGAGGGCAGAAGCTGCCGATTTTCTCCGGCAACGGTCTTCCACATAATCAGCTTGCCGTTCAGATAGCGACGCAGGCAAAAATCGCCGGAAGCGACAATTTTGCTGTTGTTTTTGCAGGCATTGGCATAAAACATGACGATGCAGCATTTTTCATGCAGGAGCTTGAAGAACACGGCGAAAACGGCAACATTGTTACGTTCCTTAATCTTGCCGATGACCCTGTAATAGAACGTATCGCAACACCGCGCATGGCATTGACAGCTGCGGAATATCTTGCATTTGAGCTTGGTATGCATGTGCTTGTAATTTTGACGGACATTACAGCTTACTGCGAGGCTCTGCGCGAACTCGGCGTTGCGGCAGGCGAAGTCCCCAGTAGAAAGGGCTACCCTGCGTATCTCTATTCAGACCTTGCGTCGCTTTACGAACGCGCAGGAGTTGTGCACGGCGCAGAGGGAAGCGTCACGCAAATTCCTATTCTCTCAATGCCCAACGATGATATAACACATCCTATACCTGACCTTACAGGCTTCATCACCGAAGGACAGATTGTTCTTTCGCGCGAGCTTGACGCCAAAAGCATATATCCGCCGGTTAACATACTCACAAGCCTTTCGCGCCTTATGAAAGACAGTATTGGCGACGGCTGCACAAGAAAAGACCATCCTAATGTTTCAAGCCAGCTCTTTGCGTCTGTCAGCCGCGTTGAAGAGGTGCGCGCCCTTGCCGGTGTTGTCGGCGAAGACGAGCTTTCAGCATCGGACAAGGCAGTACTGAAATTCGGAGCACTTTTTGAAGACAAATTTCTCAGACAAGGCACACATGAATCACGAGACATGGAAAACTCGCTTAACCTTGCGTGGAATATCCTGAAAACTCTTCCTGAAACTGAGCTCACCCGAGTCACTAAAGATGAAATCAGGGAATATATACGAAAATAGCAGACATAATAAAAAACCGGCTTTCGCCGGTTTTTTCTATGCCTTAGTTCTGAAGTTCCGACGTACAGTGCGGGCAGCGTGTTGCTTCATCAGCAATTTCCGATTTGCAGTACGGACAGAGACGTGCAGGTTTTGCCGGTTCTTCTGCTTTTTTCTTTTTGAAGCTCATAATTGTACGAATCACCATGAAAATTGCAAAAGCCTGAATGATAAAATCAATTACATTCTGGATAAACATACCGTAAGCAACGACGGGAATTCCCGCTTCTTGCGCCTTTGCAAGACTTTCGACAGGAGTAGAGGAAAGGTTGTAGAAAAGATTAGTGAAATCAATGCCTCCGGTAAAAAGGCTGAGTATTGGCGTAATAATGTCACTGACAAGCGATGCAATAATTTTTCCGAACGCTGCGCCGATTATGACCCCTACCGCCATGTCCAGCATGTTGCCCTGTGCTGCAAATTCCTTAAATTCTTTGATGATTTTCATACTTATAACCTCCTGTTGGGATAAATATATGCTTCGTAATTGAATTTCCGCTGCCGCGCTTAAGCGCGGCTGAATACCTTAATAACCGCAGGGTATATCGACACTATTGGAGAACATTCCACTCACACTGTTCGTTTGAGTTCGGGCTCATGCTCTTGAACTTTAAAAATTTTTAGGCTGATAAATCAAGCGAGGTACAAACACACTCAAGCGGACACAATGAGCGAACTTACTTTAAATCTGCCATTGACGGTACTGACGCAAGCAGAGCTTTTGTATAAGGATGCTGTGGATTGCGCAGTACTTCAAGCGAATTACCCTGTTCGCAAAGCGTACCGTCTTTCATTACCATAATCTTTTCTGCAGCCGCTGCGGCAAGCATAAGGTCATGCGTTACAAAAATCAGCGACGTACCCTGCTCTGCCATTTTTTCAAGCAGTTCTATTATATCAGTTCTTGTCGAAACATCCTGCATTGACGTAGGCTCATCTGCCAAAAGAAGCCGCGGCGACAGCGCAAGCGCTCTTGCTATTTCAACTCTTTGTCTCTGTCCGCCTGACAGAGCAACCGCACGTGAATTTAATATACGTTCGCCGAACAGCCCTACGTCTGCAAGCAGCTGCACTGCTTTTTCGCGCATTTTGCTCTTTGTCATGCCGCAGCCGGCAATTACAAAAGGCTCCATAACTGCTTCCAAAGAAGTTAATCCCGGGGGCAGAGCTCCGTAAGGATCTTGAGGAACATAGCCGCATAGTCTGAAAAGTTCCGCACGCTCTTTCTCCGAAAGTTCTTCGGCACATTTGCCGAAAATTTCGACACTCCCGGAAACTGCACGCTGTAATCCCATAATTGCGCGAAGCAGCGTGGTTTTTCCGCTGCCCGACTCCCCTACAATCGCTAAAGTTTCTCCCTCATGCAGAGTGAGAGAAATTCCGTCCACAGCCGTATGAACATTTCCGTTTTTTGACTCAAAACGTACCGTAACGTTTTCAGCATTTACGGCAATCCTGTCCGATTTTTTCCCCTGCGGACGTTTTTCCGGCAACCGGATTGCGGCAAGGAGTTTCTTTGCGTAATCAGTCTTTGGTGCTGAAAGCAGCTGTTCAGGTTCTCCGCTTTCTACAATAATACCGTCTTTCATCACAAGAAGCCTGTCTGAAACAGAAGCGGCCATCGGCAAATCGTGTGTTACAAGCAGAATTGTAATTCCGGTTTCGCGCCGCAGTTTTTTCAAAAGCTCGAGAATTCCCGCCTGTGTAATGACGTCCAAAGCTGTTGTAGGTTCATCGGCAAGTAACAGCTGCGGCGAACAGGCAAGGGCGCATGCGATTGCGGCGCGCTGTTTTTGTCCGCCTGAGAGTTCGTGCGGATAGCGTTTTGCAGTGTCGTTTTCAAGTCCAACAGCTTCAAGCAACTCAGCGACACGTTTTTCTGCCGCTTCGCCTTTCATGTCCAAATGTTCCGCAAGCACTTCTTTTATCTGATGTCCGACTGAAAGCACAGGGGTAAAGGAATTCATCGCCCCCTGAGAAACAAGCGCAATACCTTCCCAGCGGATTTTGCGAAGCACATCTTCGCCGCAGGCAAGCAAATCAGTTCCTGCGAAGCAAATTTCGCCGCTTTTCTCCGCGCTTTTTGGCAAAAGCCCGAGAATTGCGTTTACTACAGTGCTTTTTCCACTTCCAGATTCTCCAACAAGGCTTGTAATGCTCCCCTTTTCAAGCGAAATATCGGCATTTACGACAGCAGCCTTTTCAGAAACCGAGTATTTTACCGTAAGTTCGCGAACGCTAAGCATTGCCGTCACCTCCCGACAGACGCGGGTCAATCTGCTCTTCAAGATATCTCCCGATATCCATGAAAATCAGACACACAGCGACAATTCCAATTCCAGGCGGAAGCAGCAGCCACCATGCGCCTTCAGTAAAAGCGCCGAAGGAATGCGCTTCGTGCAGCATTCTTCCCCATGAAATCAAACGAGGGTCTGATAAACCGAAAAATGCCAGCGCAGCTTCTGACAAAATCGCCCCTGGAACTCCGAGAGCAAGATTTGCAAGCATAATAGGCGCAGTTTCAGGAATAAGATGGCGTCTGAGAATATAGGAACGCTTTGCGCCAAGCGCCTTAAGTCCCTCAATCCACTGGCTTTCGCGAACGGAAAGCACAAGCGAGCGGACTGAACGCGCAGTTCCCATCCAGGAAAAGAGCGAAAGCGTGACAACAATCTGCCACAGTCCTTTCCCCCATACACCGGCAAGAATCATCAAAATAGGCATTGTAGGAATAGACATGAGCACATCAACAGTACGCATGATAACAGAATCTATCCAACCGCCCATATAGCCTGCTGCCATCCCAAAACTTAAGCCCAACACTGATGCTGCAAGCGTTGCGATAATTCCTATAAGAAGCGACGTGCGAATGCCATACATAAACAGCGCAAAAACATCTCTTCCTCGCTGATCTGTACCAAGCAGTCCCTGCCGCGTGCCGCAGAGTGTAAACTGAAGCCTCGTCTTTTCCGCACCTTCAATTTTTAATGCATACGTTCCCTTTTTGGCAAACATAACGTCCGTTGCATTGCCAACCAAAGGCAGACCGAGCTGCTGTTTGAAAATCATATCGCGTGCGTCAATATTAAGCAAACGGTTCTCTGCGCTGTCAAATTTTGCTATCTCATATTCACGGTCAGGCGTCGTGAAAATAATCCGCACATTTTTTCCGCTTATTGTTCCATTCAGTTTGAAAAGCGCCGGCGGCAGTTTATCCCATTCAAAGGATACCCCTTTTACCGTAACGGCAAATTCACGCGTTGTCGAAAGCTCTCTGTTCCACCACACAGGACGCGCAAAAGGAGCACCGACAACATCCGATGGGCAGTCACCGGCAATAAACGGCGCTAAAATTCCTGCAAGACATATAATTATAAAAGCAACAACGCTCTTACGTTTCAAAAAGACCTTCATCAGTTTTTCTCCTCAAGCCGTACACGCGGGTCAACAATTCCGTACATGACATCAGCCAGCAGATTACAGACAACAGTTATCAGCGCAAGCAGATAAAACGCTGCGCCTGCAGCCGGATAATCATTGCCAGAAACTGCCTCGACAAGGAAAGTCCCAACCCCGTGAAGCGAAAAAACAGACTCAGTTATAACAGCGCCTGAAACTAACCCCGGCAGAGACATAAGCAGAATTGTAAAAATCGGCGGCAGAATTGTACGGAAAGCGTGACCGTAGATGACACGCTTTTTGGAAAGTCCGCGCGCCTGCGACATAAGAATATAGTCCTCTCCGAGCACACGAACCATAAGGTTGCGAACATAAAGCGCCCAGCCGCCGAAACCCATAATCGTAAGAGAAATTACAGGCAGAGCAAGATGGTGCGCATAGTCACAGAACAGCGCAAAACTTCCTTCAGGAGGCGGTACCGACAAACTTCCGCGCAGCGGAAAAATCTTGAACGTGCGCGCAAAAAGCATGAGCAGTACAAGCTGAACGAAAAATCCGGGGAAAGAGGTAGTCACTGCCCCTGCGCGGAGCACAAACTTTTCAGCAAACTTTCCTCTGTTCAGCGCCGATTTAATGCCAAGCCATATACCGATGACAGCCGACAGAAACATCGAACAGCCCATCAAAACAAGTGTCAGCGGAAGACGTGAAACAAGTTCCTCCCAAACAGGCCGCTGACTTAGAAAAGACAGACCGAAACGGAAGGTAAGCATCTGTTTCATATAGATGACGAACTGCTGGAACAGCGGCTTATCCAGACCGTACAGCTCACGCAGACGAGCCTTCGCTTCAGGTGAAAAATTCGGGTCAATAATTGTGCTGACAGCGTCACCAGGCATAATTCTGAACAGTATAAAATTCAAAACAAGAACGACAAACAACACCAGCAGCGAAGCCGCCGTTCTTCTGTGAAGCCAGCTGCGTTTCACCGTTTCAGCCTCCTGTAATTTTCATTTCGCCGCATCATAACATATTCACCGGGCCTATAACTTTCAAATATAAAAGGGCCCGTACATATAAACCCATAAGGTCCGAATTTTTGCGACTTATCCAGCGGATTCCAGTTCTGCCAGTCCCTTACTGCTTTCAGTGTTTTAGCAGGCATACAAAGCATTCCGCCGATTTTATCCAGATACCAGTAACTTTCACCCGAAAGCGTCACAACAATATCTCGCTCAGTCGGACAACTGACAGATTTAACATTCTTAACAGCGTCAAGAAAACGCGGAATTTTATTCTTTTTAATAAACTGCACCGTTTGCGCAAAATCGTGCGAAGTCAGTCTGCTGCCGTCACTCCAGAGCAAATTCGGTTTAAGCGTAAACCTAATAACCGTCTGATTTTTTCCAGCATTCACCGACCATTTTTCGGCAATTCCCGGAGCATCTTCAAGAGTGAAAGGATCAGTTTCAAGCAGCCCCTCATACATCATGCCCAGCACCTGCCAGGAATACGCGCTGCTTGCCGTAAAGGGATTAAGATTTCGCGGCTCCTCAGCAAGCAGCATCCGCATTATTTTCTTGTTCCCCGATGCCTTTCCCGCACTGCCCTTCATGTTTTTTATTTCATATTTCATATTTGCATTTCTCGGTTCCGCCAGCATAATCGTCCACATATTATCCGCGGTCATACGCTCAGTCGTAATAATATTCTTCCAAGAATTTGACACTGCGGCAACAGACAGACGGCTGTAAATAGGGACCGACGGAACTAAATCTTCAAGCAGTATCTGCGCTTTGTCGGAAGCTTTGCGCGCCTCCGCCTTCGTTTTTGCCGTCACAATACCGTCAAGCGCTTTGTCAAGCGCCTTGTCGCTGATGCCCGAATAATTGTAGCCGCCCGGAATATTCATCGAACTGTGATAAAAACCGTGCAGGGAGTCAGGATTCCTGCCCATAGACCACGCCATGACGGCAAGCGAATACTCCTTGCGGTCTATTTTTGAAATCATGGCTGAAAAATCCATAGGCTCAGCCTCTACAGGAAAACCTGCGGCACGCAGACTGTCTGCAACCTGCTCTGCAAGCTCCGCGGTAGTAGGGGCTACCTTTGCCAAAGGCGTCAGAAGTTTCATCTTTTTCACAGGCTTACCGTCGGGAGCTATCAGCATTCCGTCAAGCCCCCACTTAAAGCCGCGCTTTTTCAGCTTTGCTCGCGCGGCTGCGCGGTTAAACAAATTCGCGCTTCTTCCCTGCAGCGCCCAAGGCGAAACAGGAGGCAGCCAGCTGTTAATCGGCTCACAGTAGCCGGAGAAAATCGTACGGACAATATTGTTCCTGTCAATCGCCTGCGCGGCCGCCTGACGGACATATTTATCCTTCCAGATACCCTCCTGCGTGTTGATAAGCATAAAAAAAGCGTGAAAAGCACGGGCTATAGACGTATCAAAATGCTTGTTTCTGCTGATAATCTGAATATCAGACGGGCGGACAATGTCACTTACAACATCAAGATCTCCGTTCTCCGCCGCCAAAATCTGCGCGTCAGTATTGTTCACAATCACCATACATAGCTTCTCAATCTTAGGCCCATGCACCTTCTGCGGGTCAAACCGCGCAGTCGCGGCAAAAGACAACGTTGCCGCCAAAAGACAGCAGACAACTGCCAAGACAACCGCCGCAATATTTTTAACAGATACAAGTTTCTTTTTCATATTTCATATCTCATATTTGCTTCTCATGCTCCGCATGCACCCGCCGCTATGGCTTTAACACAGGTAAGATGCATTTTCATGGAAACAATTATACTACATATAAACATCGGAAACAGGGATAAGCGATTATCACTGCAATTACAAATTTCCAACCATCCAGTCTGAAATATCTGCCACTTTAATTCCCTCATACATATATTGAGGATAAAGCAGTCTGGTAATGATAAATTTAGGATATGCATCTTTAATATCCAGCAGCGGAGCAGCTTCACGTTTGAAAGTATTCATGTCTTCAATGCTTTGCGCTACCTGAATATAAATTTTTTCGTCACGGCGCAAAGCCACAAAATCAACCTCTTTTGCGTACAATACGCCTGAATAAATTTCATAACCGCGGCGCAGTAGTTCAACCGCAACCATATTTTCAAGTATTCTGCCATAGTCGGGATTCTTGATCCCAAGTCTCGCATAACGAAATGAATGGTCGCTGAGATAATACTTGTCATTTGTGGTTAAATAGCGTTTACCCTTTATATCGTAACGTCTTACTCTGTAAAAAGCAAAAGCATTACACAGATACTCAATATATCTGCCGAGCGTAACATTTGTAACAGTTTCTCCCGCGGCTTTAAGCACTCTTGCAAGACTCCGCACAGATGTCGGATTTGAAATATTATCCATCAGAAAATCACTCAGCCTGTCAAGCAGCGGCAGATTCCTTATTCCGTATTTCTGCTTTACGTCACGCAATATCAGCGTATTGTAAACATCGGCGATATAATCAAGTCTCGCCTTTTCAGTTTTATAGAGATACGCACCCGACATACCGCCGTCAGACATATACAAATCAAACGAGGCATGAGAATTTTCCATATCGTGATACTGCAGATATTCTGCATAAGAAAAAGGAAAAACCTCAATACTGCACGTACGCCCCGTAAACAGCGTGGCAAGGTCGCTGCTCAGCAAAAAAGCATTGGAACCTATTATGTATATATCATATTTGCCGCTTGCATGCAGACTGTTTACGACAAGCTCAAACTTCGGACACAACTGCACCTCGTCTATAAACAGGAAATTTCTAAGTTCAGGAACATAACGGGCCTCAACATAAGCATTTAATAATCTGTAATCTTTAAGACCGTCAAACTCAAGACTTGAAAAATCAACAAAGATTATATTGGCATTATCATATTTACCGCGCAGCTCATCAGCAAACGCTTCAAGCAGACGGGACTTTCCGCATCGGCGTACACCGGTAATAACCTTTATATCAGGCACACCCTCAACATCCCGCAACTGCTGCAGATAGAAATCCCTTTTAATAAGCTTCATATCCATCACCGCACTAATTATAACACTTTCTATTTAACAAAATCACATTTTTTGTGTTTTTGTTAAATAGAAATCTTGTTTTATTTAACACTTCAAATAACAATCATCTGCGATTGCGCTTTATTTCGTTTTTCACACAGAAAAATATATTTCTCATCGCAAAGAATTATCCTGCACATAAATTAAACGGCTTGGGAATTTTTTAACCCAGGCCGTTATATTTTCTGATTTTCTGTCGTTCACTATCTGTTCCCATACATCTTTTCGTAGTAATTCTGATACTCTCCTGAAATTATCTCTTCCCACCACGGTTTGTTGTTCAGATACCACTGTATCGTTTTCTTTATGCCGTCGGCAAATTTCGTTTTCGGCAGCCAGCCGAGTTCACTGTGTATTTTTGTCGGGTCTATCGCATAACGGAGGTCGTGCCCTTTTCTGTCGGTCACAAAGGTTATGAGCGTCTCAGGCTTGTTCAGCTCTTTGCAGATAAGTTTCACTATGTCTATGTTTTTCATTTCATTGTGTCCGCCGATGTTGTAGATTTCGCCTATTGTTCCTTTATGTATTATCAAATCTATCGCTTCACAATGGTCTTCAACGTAGAGCCAGTCACGAACATTTTCTCCTTTACCGTATACCGGCAGAGGTTTATCGTTGAGTGCGTTTGCTATCATAAGCGGTATAAGTTTTTCGGGGAAATGATAAGGGCCGTAGTTGTTTGAGCAGCGCGATATTGTTACCGGCAGTCCGTAGGTTCTGTTGTAGGCAAGCACAAGCAGGTCTGCTGCGGCTTTTGAGCAGCTGTAGGGTGAACTTGTGTGTATAGGTGTTTCTTCGGTGAAAAAGAGGTCAGGTCTGTCTAACGGCAAATCGCCGTACACTTCGTCGGTTGACACTTGATGATAGCGTTTGATGCCGTATTTTCTGCAGGCATCCATAAGAACTGCAGTTCCCATGATATTTGTTTCAAGGAATATTCCGGGATTTTCTATTGAGCGGTCAACATGAGACTCAGCGGCGAAATTGACAACAATTTCCGGCTGTTCTTCTTCAAATATTTTGTATATTGCTTCTCTGTCGCAGATGTCCGTCTTGAAAAACTTAAAATGCGGATTGTCCATAACCGAAGCAAGCGTTGAAAGATTGCCGGCGTAGGTCAGTTTGTCCACGCAGAGGACGTCATATTCAGGGTATTTTTCAAGAATATGGAATATAAAGTTGCTTCCTATAAATCCGGCACCACCGGTTATTAAGAGTTTCATAAAACACATTCTCCCTTGATTTTCATATTTTTTATCTGCTTCTAAAAGCTAACAGCTGACGGCTGACAGCTAAGCAAGCGAAGCAAGTGCTATCCTTTCGCTATCGCCAGCAGATATTTGCCGTAGTCGGTCATTTTTAGCTTCTTACCAAGTTCAATCAGCTGCTCCGTGGAGATAAAACCACGCCGCCAAGCAATTTCTTCAATACAGGAAACATAAAAACCCTGCCTGTCCTGAACAGCTTCGACAAATTCGGAAGCCTTCAACATTCCTTCAGGAGTGCCTGTATCAAGCCATGCCATACCTCTGCCAAGAAGCGTAACCTTGAGCTCTCCCATTTTCAGATAGGCATTGTTGACAGCCGTAATTTCTATTTCACCGCGTACCGATGGTTTTACATTCTTTGCGATTTCTATAACTTTGTTATCATAGAAATAAAGCCCGGGAACAGCATAATTGCTTTTCGGCTCCTTTGGTTTTTCTTCGATGGAAACAACATTGTGGTCTTTGTCAAATTCAACAACACCGAAAGAGCGCGGATCTTTGACAGGATAACCGAAAACCGTTGCGCCTGTTTTGTTTTCCATTGCCTGTCTAAGTACCTTAGTCATATCCTGACCGAAAAACACATTGTCGCCAAGAATGAGGCAGACGTTGTCACCGCCTATAAATTCTTCACCAAGGATAAACGCGTCCGCAAGACCGCGCGGTGTTTCCTGAATTTTATATTCAAAATTCATTCCAAGTTCAGTGCCGTCGCCAAGCAGCTTTTTGTAACCCTCAATATCATCAGGGGTGGAAATAATAAGCACTTCGCGAATACTCGCAAGCATAAGCACCGAAAGCGGGTAATATATAAGCGGCTTGTCATAAATAGGCAGCAGCTGCTTTGAAACAGCCCTTGTCATCGGATACAGCCGCGTGCCTTTGCCGCCTGCAAGAATAATGCCTTTCATAATGATACCTCCGTTGTCACCACTGATTTAAAAACTATTTAACATTCTCATCTGCAACTTTCTGAAATTATTACTCATTGTCACTATTACTGCATATCTCTGCCTGTTCAGATAATTCTCTTAATTTTTCTTTCAACAGTTTTTTATCCGGCAAACGCAAAGTATAATCCGCCACAAGCGTGGGAGACAAACTGCGGTTTAAAGCATACTCAACCACGGCATCATCCTTGCTTGCACAAAGAATAAGCCCTACACTTGGATTTTCATTTACCTTTTTAACATCCCTGTCAAGCGCTTCCAAGTAGAAATTTATCTGCCCGACATGTTCAGGCTTAAATCTGCCTATTTTTAGTTCAATTGCCACCAGACATAAAAGAGATCTGTTATAAAACAGCAAATCAACAAAGAAATCTTGTCCTCCTACCTGAAGCCTGTATTCCTCACCCACAAAAGAAAAATCTTTTCCGAATTCAAGGATAAACTGCTTAAGATTTTCAAGTATCGCTTTGCGAAAACCCAATTCAGAATAATGTGAAGGCAAATCAAGAAACTCAAGAACATAGCTGTCCAATATTTCCCTTCTAACCTTCCGGGGAACAAGTTTGGGCGTTTCACTTTCGCAAGAAAGCATATAGCGTTCGTAATAAGCACTGTCTAATTGCCATTCCAATTCTCTTGACGTATAATTTTCCTTTGCCGCAAGAGACAGATAAAAATGCCTTTCTTCATCGCTCTTTGCTTTAGACATTATAAGCAAATGATTTGTCCAGCTGATTTGTGTCAGCATTGCTGACACAAATTCATCGTCCCTGTAAGTTTCATAGAACTGCTTCATTCGATATAAGCCTCTGCGGTTGAATCCTTTTATGTTCGGCGCAACAGAGACAATATAGCGTGCTATTTCGTCAATTATCTTGTCGCCGAAAGATGATTCCGCGCACAAACGCGCAACATTTTTACCAACTTCAAAATACATCTGAACAAGCTCTTTATTGACAGCTTTCAGAGCTCTGCAACGAGCATTTTGTATGATTTCTACAAGTTTGTTAAATTCTTCATTGGCAATATCAGACATGCGCAAAACTCCTAACCGGCAATGAGCGGCTTGTCATAAATAGGCAGCAGCTGTTTTGACACAGCCCTTGTCATAGGATACAGCCGCGTACCTTTGCCTCCTGCAAGAATAATGCCCTTCATCTTATCTTACATCTCCTAATTCAAAATAGTGTCGCAGATTTTATCCACAATTTCAAGCGGCAAGTCCGCATACAGAGGCAAGGTCAAAACCCTGTCTGCAATATGCGCCGCAACAGGCGTTTTCTCAGCTCCGGCAGTCGGTAAATCTGCGTAGCACTCAAAATCGTTCGTCAGCGGATAGAA
Source organism: Synergistaceae bacterium (assembly GCA_045642025.1). Classification (GTDB taxonomy): domain Bacteria; phylum Synergistota; class Synergistia; order Synergistales; family Synergistaceae; genus Equadaptatus. The sequence goes on along the minus strand of JAZUIB010000045.1, from coordinate 33,877 downwards.
ATACTTTCTTGCAATAATATCCTCCGCAGCAAGCTTATCAAAAATCTCATCACGGCTATACTTATAACCATCAAAAACTGCGGGAAAATACGCATAATTCGGCTCAACCTCAGTTTGAGGCTTGCAAAGCTTAATACCGGCAATGCCGCTCAACCGCTCTCTGTAATGCTCAACCACAAGCCTGCGCCTGCCTATTTCACGCTCAATATGGCGCAGATTGCAGACGCCCATCGCCGCCTGAAATTCATTCATCTTCGCGTTGCCGCCGACAAACACGCAGCGTTCAGGTCCGCGAATACCAAAATTTTTCATGTCACTCAGCATTTCAACAAGACTGTCGTCCTTCATGCACACAGCCCCGCCCTCAATCGTGTTGAAAACCTTGGTAGCGTGGAAGCTAAACATTGAGGCATCTCCGAAATTGGCGGTTGAAATCCCCCTGTATTTCACCGCAAACGCATGCGCGGCGTCATAGACAACCTTCAAATTGTGTCTGTCAGCAATATCCTTAATCTTCTCAACGTCGCACACATTGCCGTAAACGTGAACTGGGACAATAGCAACAGTTTTGTCCGTAATCAGCTCTTCAATTTTGCCGGCATCTATTGTGTAATCATTAGGATTAATGTCGCAGAAAACAGGCGTTAAGCCGTTGCGCACAATGGCATGAGTCGTCGAAACAAACGTAAACGGAGTGGTGATAACCTCTCCGTCCTTCGGCAGCTGCAATGCGGCAATAATATTTTCAAGCGCAAGATGCCCGTTTGTGTAAAGCACAACATTCGGGCAACCCAAAAACTTCTCAAGCTCTGCCTCAAGCATCTTGTGCTCCGCACCCATATTCGTCAGCCAGTGGCTATCCCACAGTTTTCTAATCTCCTCGCAATACTCCTCAAATTCAGGCATTGAGGAACGGGTAACTAACACAGTCATAAAATCACCTGATTTAACAAGTCATTATGATGTCCATATTATACCAAATACGTAAAGGATTTTTTGAATAGAAATGCACTTCTTTATTTCTTTTGCAATAAAAGTATGTGACATTAAATTAAATTGAGAACGCAATAATTTGTATGATGCAGCATATAGTAAATTCGTTGGGAAAAATGTACCCGTTAGACAAAAGTTCATTGGAAAAAGTGTAACAATGTGCTTGAAATTCATTGGAAAAAGTGTTAGATTATGATCAAGATATATTGAAATCAGTTGAAAGAGGGCGTTTTGTATGCGCAGAGACCTTATGCCGAAGCTGATTGAATGGAAAAACAGCAACAACAGGAAACCGCTTATTCTCAAGGGCGCAAGGCAGGTTGGAAAAACCTGGCTTATGAAAGAGTTCGGGCGTACGCAGTATGACAAAACCGCTTACGTCAATTTTGACGGCAGCGATTCTCTGAAACAGATATTTTCGGATTATACGAACGTGCCTAAACTGTTATCTGCAATAAAAATTGAGACAGGGGTCAACGTAACGGCAGGAGACACACTGATAATTTTTGACGAGATTCAGGAATGTCCGCAGGCGCTTACAGCATTAAAATATTTCAATGAAAACGCGAACGAATATCATATAATCGCGGCAGGCAGCCTGCTTGGCGTATCACATCACGCAGGAACGGGATTTCCTGTCGGCAAGGTAAATTTTCTGGAGCTTTACCCACTGAATTTTCTTGAATTTCTTGATGCCTGCGGTGAAAGCGGGCTGAGGGAAGCCGCCGAAAACATGGATACAAATCTGACCAACATTTTTTCGCAGAAATTTACGGATATACTCAGATATTATTATTATGTCGGCGGAATGCCCGAGGTAGTACGCAATTTTGCCGCAGACAACGATTTTTCAGCAGTCCGCAGACTCCAGAACGAAATACTTGCGGCGTACAAAGCTGATTTTTCAAAACACACGGATGCCGGAACAGCAGAACGTATTACAATGCTTTGGGAAAGCATTGCTTCACAGCTTGCAAAAGAAAACAAAAAATTTATCTACAAAGCAGTAAAACAGGGTGCAAGGGCAAAAGAGTACGAAACTGCCATTGCATGGCTGCATGACTGCGGACTGGTGCATACAGTTTACAGAATATCCAAACCCGGACTGCCTCTGAAGGCTTATGAGGAAAGTGGCGCGTTTAAACTCTACATTCTTGATACTGGACTTCTCGGCGCCTTGTCCGGATTAAGCGCAAAAACAATTATTCAGGGCAACAACATATTTACGGAATTTAAAGGAGCCCTGACTGAACAGTACGTTCTTCAGCAACTTAAATGTATAAGTGATTTGCAGATAAACTATTGGACAAGCAGGTCTGGAGTTGCCGAAATAGATTTTGTGGTTCAGTTTGACAACTGCGCTGTACCTGTTGAGGTTAAGGCTTCAACAAATCTCAGGGCAAAAAGCCTTACGCAGTATATTAAAGACTATATGCCTGAGTACGCAATCAAAACTTCTCTTGCCAATTTTGAAACAAACGAAAACCTTTACAACATACCGCTGTACATGATAGGTCTGTTTGACAAACTTGCCGGAAAATAACAAACAATACTGATGCCTGTTGTTTTCTGTACCCGAAAACAATTTTCGGGCGAACAAAACGCAAAAACTGCGGCTCTGCATAAGCGGAGCCGCAATATAATGTTACTGAAATACAACTTTAGGCAGCACTTTTCTGCCATCTGTCTGTTGCAAACTGCCTACTGTTTTCTACATCCTATTTCCTGCCTACTATCCTCTATTCCCTTGGCTATATTTCCCAAATTTAGACATTGAAGAACTGGTGACTAAAATCATTCTTGATATCTTCCTCAACAATGTTTATTTTGAATTTAATTAAAAAATCTTGTCGTATCAAATCTCTTGAACAGCATATCTTTCCCGTTCTCATCCGTAACTTTAATATGATCTTGGAGATACTCAACAACTCGTGCCAATTCTTCAAGTGAATCGGCACAAAGTTTCGCTGAAATAACTTTCTGCTGTGTTGTGCCACTTTCCTTAACAACAATCCCCTGAGATTTAAGCAGATGCACATCAATAATTCCATGGAAATTAGCATCTCCGGAATATTCGATTGTACCAATAACTCCGGCGTGTGCATAAACTTCAATAGCACCGTGGTATTTGTCAAAAATAGGATTATCCTTTGCAATATCATCTGTCATACTTCCTGTAAGCGAATGAGCAATCAGCATTTTAAGATAGCTGATACCGTTTTGATGCTCTATAGTAATAAAGTTATTACCACCGTTAAGACGGTAGCCCATTTCGAACACCCAAAAACCGTATTCATTTGCTATACCTTGAAACATTGCAACACCGTTTCCAGCGTCTATGCCTTTCAAAAAGGCTTTGGCACTACCATCTGTTGTCGCAATATAGTCTTCTATATAGCGTGACGGAGTCAAAGAACAGTTACACAGCGTTGCATTTTCCTCACAACAATATTTCTCGTTAAAATATGACAGACTGCTTATTCCGTCTTTAATTGTATATATTGCGGCAAATTCTGTACCCTTAATATATGACTCAACAATTACAGTCTTGCTTTCAGACAGTTTCAAAGCATACGCCACAGCCTCGTCAAGTTCCTGTTCATTCTGACATATTGTGATACCGTTTCTTCCAGCATAATCAGTAGGTTTAACGATAACAGGATAAACAATTTTTGTTTTCTCTTCCTGTGTAGGAGGCTGATTGAAACAAAAATCTTTCGGAACATTTATTCCATATTTTATACACTCGTCCTTAAATTCCCGTTTGTTGCGTGTAAGATTAATCTGTTCTTCCGTTGCGTAAAAAGGTTTGTCAATGTATTTTGCTATTCTGCAAGCTGCAAGTACTCTAAATTCACTGTACCCAGCCAAAACTCCGTCAACCTCTTCTGCAACACATTTATCGCCTATTGTTTCTGTTTCCATATAATTTATATCCCAAGCTTCATCTGCGATAAGTTTTGCAGGCGTTTTTTGTGATTTAGGATTTCCGTCAACCACAATAACGTAAATTCCAAGACTATGAGCAGTATTCACTACAACAACTTCAGTTGCGCTGGAACCTATAACAAGAAGTTTTTTGCCTCTCAAATTTTCATACATATTGTTTCAGCTCCTCAACAATATATTTCATTTCTTCTTCCCCATACCTTTGGTCACACGGCAGCGGCAAAATATTTGCTGCGTAATCTCTTTCCAAAACACATTCGGTGCTGTTAAAGTCAAGCACGTTCGGCCAAAGAGTGGCGACATAGATTTTCTGTTCCGCAAGTTTCTTTTTAATTTCCATTCCGTTTTCGCAGTAAAACGGATAAGCATACGGACCTTTGGGAATTTTGATGTCAAGTTTGTTGTACTCGCCAAGCGCGTTGTGAAGATACGCAAAATTTTCTTCCCGTTTTTGTTTTACTTTTTCGTAATCTATCGCGCCAAGCAGGTTGTGTGTCAATTTTGACATAGCGCGAAGCTCTGTCGCCTTAAATTCTTCATCGTTTGCCTTGAAATCCGCGTAATAATCAGATGCCGTTCCTTCATAACGCCCAAGTATATGTTTCATTCTGTCTTTTGAAACATCTTCAGGCAGGGCTTCTTTCAATTTGACATTCGTTGAAACGTAGCTTCCGTCAGGCACTCCGAAAAACTTCCGGCAGGAATAGACTGTATTAATACCGATGACAGGCTTTTGGAAAAATGCCTGAACGTTGTCCAAAATTATATTGCCGTACTTTTGTTTCAGTTCTGTTTCATTTGTTACCTGACCGTAATAGTTGACGACGTACAAATATTCACCGTCTGCAAGAATTTTGTCAAACACAGGCTGAAATTTTTCGTCTGTATGGTAATATTCGTATGTATAACCCTCTCTGTCGCACATACCTGAAACAGAATCACACAGGAAATACGGTATGTACAGTTTTTTGATATGTTTGGCTTTGAGAATGTACAGCAAAGCACTGCGGGCATTGTTCACGGCAGTCAAATCCGGATAATACTCGTTATGTGCAAACTCTTCCAAGCCAAAATAACCGCCGATTTCTTTCATTACAGCCTCCGTCTTCTATTTCAAAAGCACCTTAATATATTTCTGGATATCCGCCATAACTTCCTGCAGACGGTCATCAGTATCAAATTTAAGCACAAGCGTCCCTATGGCTTCGTTCGCAGCTGAAAAGCCTCCAACTTTTGTACCTTGTTCTACCCACAAATCTTCTTCATAAACGTTGCGTTTAATATCGTCTGCAATCCAAAGTTTGTCAAACACACCCGATTTGTCGCTGTGCAAGATTACTTCTGCCCAACAGCCGTTATACGGTTTCTGTTCTATTTCAACAAGCGGCATACCAACTGCCGCACGTACAACATTTTCAATCAGGGTCACTCCTGTCGCATATTCAAGACATTCGGCAAGTCTGTTGCCTCCGCCGCGCGGCGACACTTCCATTATGTATGCTTTCCCGTCTTTGCTTTCCCGTGTTTCTATGTTGTAAATTGACGTGCCAAGTTTCAGCAGTGTTATCAGCCTTTGAATTTCTGCCGCAAGCTCGGTTTCATGTTCTTTTGACATTGAAGACGGCCAGCTGTACGCTGCCGGTGTGTATGGATTTTCGGCATTTTTGTCAAAACGCTGCGAATTAAACGACACAAATTTCAGTTTTCCGTCAACGGAAAAACTGTCCGTATCAGACGAAAAACCTTTCTGCTCGATAAAATCTTCAATTATGAATTCGTTGCAGTGTGAAAATGAAAGCGCATATTCGATACATTCTTTTAACTTTGCAGGGTTGTCAACACGGTTTACGCCCTTACTGCCGGCAGAATCTGTCGGCTTCACAATAACAGGCCAGTTGAAAATACCGGTGTCTTTCAGCGCTTCATCAATATTCGTATAGCTTTTTGCGACAGGAACGTTAAAGCCGTTATCGGCAAGAAATTTACGGAAACGTCCCTTGTTCTGCAATATCGAAACAGCCTTGTAAGAGCCGCAGGACGGCAACCCCATCTTTTCTGCCACATATGCCGCTGTTATAACACCAGGGTCACAGGCAAACGCGGTAATACCATCTATTTTAAGTCTTCGCGCAGCAACAAGAGTAGACTCTTTGTCAATAATACTCACGTTACAATATTCGTCAGAATATTTATGCGCGATATTATCGGGCAGATAGTCTGCGGTTATGACATATATACCAAGCTTATGCGCAGCTTTTATGACAGGAAAAGCGTACCTTGCACCGCCGAGTATCATAAGCTTTTTCATTTACAACGCCCCTTAATATAATTCGCCGCAAATTTTTAGTAACACATCCATTGCCGTAACGAGAAAAATCGACTACTAGCAACGCACAAATCACAGCACTAATTATAATATGCAAACAGATTAACGGCAATATAAAAAGCAGGCGGCAGGATTTAGGCGGTAGATTGCAGGAGGTAGAGATTAGTTTGTAGCTTGTAGGTTGTAGGGTGTAGAATTTTTTTACGCTCTACTTCCTACCTACTACTTGCTACTATCTACTCTCTACCTGCTACCCCCAACTTCCTACTTACTATTTTCTACCTACTACTTGCTACTACCTACCCACTACCACTACTCTCTGCCTATTGCATTCTAACCTAACGTAAGGGGGAAGAAAAGCGGGACAAAAATTATCAGCGCGATATAACCGGCAATGTCCAGCGGCAGACCGTAACGGATAAAATCTTTGAATTTATAGCCGGCAGCCATTGTCATTTGGTTGGAAGTACCTGCCAGCGGGGAGGAGAATACAACACTTGCTCCCATCGTAATGCCGAACGCAAAGGCAACAGGATTCAATCCAAGAGGCTTCACCAGCGTAAGCACGAAGGAAAGCACCAGAAGAATGGCAGTGGAGTTAAACAGCACCATTGAAAGCAGCTGCGCCATCAAAACACATACTGCAAACAGTATCCACGGCGACATATTTGTACCGATTACGCTCTGTACCCAGCCTGACATTAAATCTATTGTCCCTGCGGCAGTCAGCACTTTTGAAAGTCCCAGCACTCCGCCAAGTCGGCCTAGTACGTTCCAGTTAATAGTGGCAATGGCTTTTTTCTGACTCACACAGCCGAGTATAACACACAGACAACCTGAAACTGTAGCTGTCATAGGCGCGGTAATAAACTCTGTGATAAAGCCTGCTATCATAAAAATCATAATACCGATCATGGTATAGAATTTGCGTTTGTTAATTTCTCCGAGAGGAGCCGCAGCAATTTCGGCGCCTTCAGCAGCTTCGCAGCTGCCCCATATCTTTTTGCCGCGTTTGTAGCCAAAGAAAACGCAGTACACAAAGCCAATAACGCCCAAAATCAAGCCTGTCGGCAGAAAATCAAATACCTTGAACTGATAACCCAGCGGCTCAATCAATCCATTGGCAAAGACCTGCTGCGTTGAGCCTACTAACGTTGAAATACCGCCGAATATCGATGACACAAGTATCGGCATAATCAAATTAAGATGATTAATCTTGCCGTCTTCCGTATTCATGCCGAATAAAATCGCCATAAACATCGCAAGAACGGAAGAAGTCGCCATAAACGCTGACAGAGCGTAAGAAATGATGTAAGCGATGGCAATAATTTTGCGCTCATCACTTTTTGAATATTTTGTGACAATACCGGCTATTGTCCGCGCGACTCCGCTTTCTGTCATACCCGCGCCTACTACCATAATGCCAAGAAGCAGTATCATTGAAGATGCAGCGTACTGACCGAACGCAGTCTTGAAATCGCTGGCTCCACAGATAACCATCAAGGCACAGGCGGCTATTGCCGTGGTCGCCATAGGCAGCTTATCCCAAACACAGACTGCGACAAAAACAGTGAAAATTATTAGTGCAATTATAGCTGGTGACATTTCTTTTTCTCCCCTTAGTCTTTTGTTTTTATAGTTTCACCGCAATGATAACCGAACTAAAGCGGCAGCTGTTACTATGCAGCAGGTCAGTTTTCGGCTGTCGTCGCAGATGAAACTCACAACGCATTTACCAGTTCATTCACCGCGGCACCTTCTCTATACGCCGTGTCAAACAGTGTAGATGCAGCTGCTTCGTTTACTCCGGCATATTCCATAAGACCGTCATACCTTGCTCTGAATTCCTGCTCGTTCAGCGGATTTTCAGGCTCACCTTTCGGAAAATCGACACGGCAGGAAACAGTTTCGCCATTCTTTGTTTTGACAGTCACAGCGGCAGCCTGAATATCGGGAAAACGGCTGCTCAATGCTTCGTCTGCCGACACCTTGACCTTCTTTGTCAACGACAAAATTTCATCGCGTTTAAGCGCTTCTTCCGAAAACTCCTGCAATCCTGCGCGGCCGTAAATAAGCCCTGCCGCAACGGCATACGGAATACTCATCTTCGCGCTATAGCTTCCGGCAATGTCTGTATGGTCATGCCCTGCAACAGCCAGCTCATACGTGTGAATATCTATCTCCTCAACGTCCTCCGGTCTGACACGGTTTCTCATGCTGATTACAGCTTCAACTGCCGGATGTGTGTAGCGGCAGGAAGCATACGGTTTTGTATAAGATTTCATAATCGCGTAAGTACCATTAAGCAGGACAGGCTTAATTTCAACATCTTCCCTGCCTGTCATCATTTTGAGAAAACCTCTGCCGCACAGCGGATCGTAATGTCCTTTGAAACCAGCCTTTGCAAGCTGCAATGCGGTCAAACTTAAAAGAGAGGTCTTTGCCACGTTATACGGCTTTAATTCACTTCCGTCATCAAGCACTTTCAGCATTCCGCCTGCGGCGACACATGCAGCCGCAAACGCGTTAAATCTTTCTTCCTCAGAAAAATCAAGCATATAAGCTGCCGCAATAGTCGCGCCCAAAGTTCCGCAGGTACCTGTCGCGTGATAACCCATTGCCTTGTGCACCGGCTGAATTGAAACTGCCATAGTGTATGACGTCTCATAACCGGCAACAGCAGCTCTCAGCATATCCTCAACACTTACGCCGTGTCTTTGCGCAAGCGGAAGCAGCAGAGAAAAAATCGGCGAGCCCAAATGGATAATACCGCTGTTTGTGCCGTCATCAAAATCCAACGCATGTCCGTTCAGTCCGTTAAGGAACACCGCCTCTTTCAGCACAACATTCTTTCCTGTGCCGACCGCCTTAAAACAGCCTTCCTCCGGCTGAGCGAAAGCATAATATTTTTCAAGCTTTGATTTTTGAAATTCTGCTCCCGCGCATGTAACGGCAATATAATCAAGCAGGGACTGCCTTGCTCTGTTCATAACAACTTCCGGAACTGCCGTATTCCGTACTCTGTCAACTGCCTTGAGAAATTCAACCGATTTATTCATAAAAAACACCTCACAATATCTGCTTAATTTTGAATGTTGAATGGTGAATTACCTGCGCTCTGTATCGCTCTGCTTTTAGCTGTCTGCTATCGGCCAAAAACTTTAAACCCCAAAGAATCGCTAATATCCGTCTTTCTGCGGACGGCGCAGACGTAGCGCAGAATCCAGTGTCGTTAAATGCCGATTGGTACTTTGTACGCTGCGCTGTGCGTAAATCTTCAAGCTCGTTTAAGTTGTTTAGCCAACGGCTTCCGACCGACAGATGACCGAAGGAAATACTGAGCGTTTTCTTTCAGCTATAGTGCAATCGACTTTCCAAAGTGCTAAATACTTTCCTCCGTCAGTTGTAAACCGCTGTTTTTTGGACAATTTCTCTAAACTCTCTGGCTGCCTCGGACAATTTTTGTCCCTTTCGCCGCATCAGCACAACCTTGCGCTTTGCAAGAGACTGTTTCAGGGAATAAAACAGAACGTCGTCATCCGACACAAAGCCTTTAATCTCCGCAGGAACCAGCGCAATTCCAATGCCTTCCTTTACCATCGAAATCTGCGCAAGCAGAGATTTTACGACTGCTGCGGTACGAACTGTAATTTTGTAATCCGTGCACAGATTTTCCAACTGCTGCTGCATAAACTGAGTATCGGTAAGCATAACCATATTCTGACCGTTCATAACACTGATATCTACTGCCGGATATCTGCGGTCAGCCATAACTTCTGAAGGAAAGGCAGGATAACTGCGAGGAACTGCCAAAGTTAGTTCCTCCTCAGCAATTTCATCATAATCAAACTTTCTTTTGTCTATTGGAAAAAGCGTCAGCGCAAAATCGAACTCACCGTGTTCCATGCCCTCGGAAAGTTCAGATGTTGTGCCTTCCTTAACGACAAGATGCATACCCGGATAACGCCGCTGAAATTCCTTTGCTATACGCGGTAACATTGCAGCAGCCCTGTACGGCGCTGCGCCTATAATCAGAGAGCCACTCTTATACTCCGCTATATCCGACAATTCTGCTTCCATGGAGCGCTCAAGTTCAAGGATTTTCCTCCCTGTGTCAATATACACACGTCCGGCATCCGTTACTCTCACTTCGCCGTTTGCCCTGTCAAACAGTTCAAAACCGACCTCTCGCTCTATTTTCTTGACATACTGAGACAACGACGGCTGTGAAATATTCAGCACTTCAGCCGCCCTTGAAAACGATTCCTCACGCGCCAAAGTCAGCACATACTCAAACTGTTTTACATTCACCGCCGCCACCTCAGCAAATAATCATTTAGTTATATATTACATAACTATTAAATTATACTATACAGGTAAAAAAAGTCAAGCAACATTAGTCGGCAGTCATCAGTCGTTAGTCGCCGGCAACAGATACAAGCAGAAAGCAGAAGATAGATTCTAATGCAGGAAATAGTAGGCAGGAAGTAGAAAGTAGAGGGTAGAGATTAGTTTATAGCCGGTAGGAATTAGTTTGTAGGTTGTAGGGTGTAGAATTTTCTATGCTCTACTTACTACTTACTATTTTCTATCCTAACCAGACATTTTCTGAGCAAGTTCAGAAACTCGTTCATCGCCGGTATTCTGAACAACAAAGCAAGTATAGCATATATTATGACACCTGAAATTGTCTGAATGCCAATAAGCGCAAAGCTGTTAACCTGCAATCTGCCAATCAGCGATATTCCGGCAAACATCAAAAACGCTGCCGAAAAAATCGGCACAATATCTTTTACCTGTTCAAGATAGGAATATCCGATGAGTTTTTTACTCGGAGAGGCATTGACGTAAGTGCTGATAATCGCCGTAAACAGCCAGCATCTTGCCATGGCAACAGGCGTATCAAAGCAGAACACGGCAAACGCAAGCACAGCAAGTCCGTAGGACTTTTTGATAATTTCAAGTTTAAGAAACACATCGCTTCTGCCAACAGCGTTTATCGCCTGCAAATTGCAGGTATGTACCGGCCAAAAAGCCAGCGTAAAGCAGTATATCTGCAAATACGGCACACATGGCAGCCACTTGTCGGTAAGCAGAATATGAACAAGCGGACGCGCAACTCCGGCAAGACCTGCCATAAGCGGAAACACTATGAACGCGCTCATTGTCATGGACTTTCTCATCAGTGCTTTTACTGCTGTTTTGTCTTCCTGCAGCGCGGAAAGCGCGGGGAGCATTACTACCATTATGGAGCCGTTTACGGAAGTTATCAGAAACTGCGGGAACTGCTTTCCTCTGTTAAAATATGCCAAATCAGCAGCGGAATATTTTTTTCCTATAATAAGCCCGACCAAATCACGATAGCCCGTGTCAATAAGCGCTGATACAAGCAGTTTCCAGCCAAAGGAAAAAAGTTCCTGCACCCTTGCGGTATTAACGCGAAACATAGGGCGCCAGTTGACCGTAAACCACATTACAAGACAGGCAACCGTAACGTTTAGCAGACTCTGGACAACCAGTGACCATACACCGAAATCCATATAAGCCATAAGAATTCCGGCGGTTCCTGCAACTATGATTGCCGCAACGTTGCCATAAAATACTTTTTTAAAATCAAGAGTACGTCTAAGTTTTGCAAGTTGAACGGAATTAAATGCACCTGGGAAAAGCATAAGCGCCAGTACTCTGAACGGTTTTGTGAGAAGCGGCATATTGTAGAATGCCGCTATCAGCGGAGCACAGGCAAAAAGCAGAACATACAGCACAGCCGCCATTGTAAGCGAAATCCAGAATACAGACGAATAATCCTCTTCGGTAACGTCTTTGTTCTGCACCAAGGCAGTATTCAGACCACTTTGGACGAAGATATTCGCCAGCTGGGTAAAAATTATCATTATTGCAAGCGCACCGTAATCAGCAGGGCACAAAAGTCTTGCAAGAATAATCTGCAAGACAAACTGTCCTATTGAAACACCAAAGCGCTCCATAAGTTTCCAGAAAATACCCTTTGAAACAGACTGCATATATTAACCCCTGTCAATTTCGTCCGCACAGCAATTTTTGCTGCCGCCACTGGATATTATACAATATATAGCCGCTAGGTGGTAGGTCGTAGATTGTAGGGTGTAGGAAGTTAGTTTGTAGTTTGTAATTCGTAGGGTGTAGATTTTTACTTTCTATTTTCTACCTACTACCCTCTACTTCCTACCTACTACTTACTACTTACTATTTTCTCCCTACGCTCGGTATTCGCTGCGGTCATTAACTGTCAACCTACAGGCGCTTTTCTAACTGCTGACTTTGTGTTACCGGCTAATGCTATATAAATATACGCGGAAGAAATGGGCATGTTAAAAGAGGTGAACGGTTATGAATGGAATTAAGCCTAAATTTCTTTACACTGATAAAGTTCATTTCCGTTTCCAAACACGGATTCCCCGAAATTCCGTGAAGAGCCACAAAAAAGGCACAAAAAACGAAGGGTGACAATCCCTTCGTTTTTTTCTGTTCAGTGCTAATATGCGACATAACAATCGGCTTTTTCCCGACTAAAGTTGCATTGCAACCATTCGGCTAAACGAGGTATCGAGCATCCGGCTGCTCTTTTTCCTGTTTTTTCTACTCCGGTGTTTTGTACGCTTCTCCGCCTAATATATTCAGCATTCCAACAGCCATTCTGCAGCGTCAACCACTCTGATTCCCTCATACAAATATTGAGGATAATGCAGCCGTGTAATCAGCAGTTTGGGATAACCGCTGCGTATATGAAGCAGCGGGTCAACCTCTCGTTTAAAGGTTGCTTCGTCTTCAATACTCTGCGCAACCTGAATATAAAGCGTTTCATCCCTTTTCATTGCGACAAAATCTATCTCTTTTTTGTAAAGCATCCCTGCATAAATTTCGTAACCGCGTCTGAGCAGTTCAATTGCGACCACGTTTTCAAGAATCCTGCCGTAATCAGGATTTTTAACTCCTAACTTTGCGAAACGGAAAGCATGGTCACAAAGATAATACTTGTCATTTGCAGCAAGCCAGCGTTTCCCCCGTATGTCAAATCTGCGTACTTTATAAAACGCGAATGCGTTGCAAAGGTGGTCAATATAGGAGGCAACTGTCTTATAGTCTATTTTGCCGCCTTGTACGCAAAGTGCTGTTGTTACGCTATTTGCTGAAGTAAGATTCGAAATATTGTCCATAAGATAATTGCTTATTTTGTCCAGTGCCTGCGCATTCCTGATTTTATACTTCTGCCTGATGTCTCGCACTATAAGAGTGTTGTAAACTTCTGAAAGATAATTGAACTTATCCGCCTGAGCAGCATAATCGTAGGAGCCGGACATACCCCCTTCTGCAAGATAATTCTCAAAGCTCTCGGAAGGCGTTGTCATGCCGTAATATTTGACGTATTCCGTAAAAGAAAACGGGTAAACTTCTATCGTAAATGTCCTGCCGGTAAAAAGCGTCGCAAGATCATTGCCAAGCAAAAAGGCATTTGAACCAGTGATGTAAATATCATACCTTTCCTCAGCGTGAAACCAGTTGACGGCTCTCTCAAAACCGTCGCACATCTGGACTTCGTCTATAAAGACAAAATTGCGTTTTCCGCTTTGTCTGTGCGAATCAACGTAAGAATAAAGCGACTCGGCATTGAGCAGCTGTGCAAATTTGGGTAAATTAAAATTGACGTGGATAATATTGGCATCAGCAACAGTTTTTTTCACATACTTCATAAACACTTCAAGCAGCTTGGACTTGCCGCAGCGTCTGACGCCGGTAAGTACCTTAATATCGCGTGTTCCCATAACACGCTTGAGTCTCTCCAAATAAAAATCGCGCTCAATAAGCTTCATTCGTATCACCCGCGGCTATTATAGCATTTCTATTCCAAAAACTCGTTGTTTTTTCGTTTTTTTGGAATAGAAATCTTGTTTCAATAGCCTGCTCTGCTGACACCCCGCAAAACATATTCAAACAAAATTAAACGGCTTGGTGGTAATTTCTTATCCCAAGCCGCTATATTTTCTGTCGTCAGTTGTATTCTCACTACGCTAGGTACACCTAACCCGTAGGGATATTCCCTGCGGTCTATACTCTCGCTATACACTCGCACTCGGTATTCCCTGCGGTCATCAAGCTACTTTTTTAACTGCTTTTCCGCAAAAGGTCAATACATATAAACTTACTGACGCAATTACATTTAAACTACACTTATCCATAACATAGCATGCAGTACAGCATAAACAGCTTTGTTATACCAAACAAAAGAAAACAACAGAGCAGAAACGTTATTGCTCCGGCTCTGTTGTTTGGATCAGTTTTCTAATGCTGTTTTTTTACTCGTGTATGTCTGCTTCATCTAATTCTATGGCACAACCTCATTATCTTCTTGTGTAACTTGGGACACAGGCACCTTACTCTGTCAGAAACTTGATGGACAAAGTCCCTGTCGTTGTAATATATAGCCATTAAATCTTTATCAGCCTTAATGGTATTCCAGTCTCCAGTTAAAATAGCTATATAATATTCACACCGCTTTATCTTATTCATGAATATTTGGTGATAATTATATCTGGTATACTCATCCATTTTTTTATAACCATTAATTTTTTTCATGCATGTGTCTATTCTGTAAGCGTTGTTATTATTACAATGAGTCCATGAACCTAGTACATTCCAGCGATACACGCTCATACAATCAGCAAGCATACGAACCTTACCATTATATGCACAAAATACTGCCAGCGGATAATCACCTATCGGCATGCCCAAATTTACTGTAGCCATTTTTTTCCATATATAAGTCCTAGTGAATATAGATGAAAACTGAAAAATCCTGCCATGTTTTTCAATAATAATATCTTCAATGGAAACATCTCTGTCATCTTTGGTGAAAAAGTAATTTTCCATGTTACCATTAAGCATATTAAGCCTTTGTGATGAGTGGACACAAAGTGAATACTCTGGGTGTGTTTCCATAAAACCATATTGCTTCTGCAATTTATTAGAGTCTGTCCAGTAGTCATCGCCTTCACAAAAAGCAACGTATTTACCTTGAGTTCTGCCCACTTGGATTCTTTTGATTGTTCCATCGTGCTTTGAATACTGATTTTCCGTTTGATATACCGGCTTGATTATATCCGGATATTTTTTCTCATATTCACGGATAATATCAGCAGATTTGTCCGTTGACGCATCATCATGCACAAGCACTTCAAAGGCAAAATTTGTATTCTGCTTCACAAAGCCTTCAAGTGCGTCTCTAACATATTTTTCGTGATTATATACGTTACAAATTACACTGACTTTGATATCATTAGGCATTATCTATAGTACCTCTAAATTCCGAACTTATATGGATACGTTTGACTAACTTGTCTAATCACATAGAAAAACGTCCAATAAACTAATGAAAAAAATATAACTAGAACCTTTGCTAAGGTCTTGTCAGTATATTTTTTTTGACTTTCAGCTAATAGCGATAGCGTTAAAACATTAATCAAGGAAAAATACATAGCAATTCTCTTTCCAAATACTATTACTGCAGTAAGCGTGTATAATGCAAAATAAATAAGTGAGCCATATTTATAAAAATCAAAATAAAGTTTATTCCGATACATATTTTTTTGGAATATATATATAGCATAAATTTCCATAGCAAGAAACAAAAGTATTACCTTTAGGGCTTTAGCCTCTGTCTCATTTTCTAGATAAAAACTGTATCTACCGGCCAGTACTCCACTGTGCAACAGGAATAATAACAATGGGTACAACAATGTAATTATAAATATTATTCCAGAAATAACTAACATTTTACGCCATAATGTCGATGTAAGATGTTTCCCATGTTTATAGAGTATACAAAAAAGAATCAGCGGTCCTAAACCAATTATAGCTGAAGAATGGAACATAACCGCAATCAAAACAAAAAAACAAAATCGTTTATATTTGTGTTGCTCTATGTCCATAAATGCAGCGAAAAGTATCGACATGGCAATATACTGACGTAACACATTAAGTGAGTGATTATAGAAGAAAAGATAGAAAAGCAGCAATATAAATTCAGGGGCTGCATATTTTCGGAAACGAAACGCTCCGATATAAATACACGTTAAAATGATTGTGTGTATCAAAAATAAAAGAACCCTATAACTGCCTGTAAGTTTTGCAGTGCACCCAAATAATAGTCCCGCCAACACCTCAGGACCGCGGGACAAACTGTGAAGTATAAGATAATCCCAAAGTGTATTACTCCTGATAGCGCCTCGCCAATACATGGGCATATCATAGTAATTCATTGTATCTATACCAATACTATAGTCACGCAATCCTGCAAGCAGTATAGTAGGAGCAAGGCTTAATATGCTGAACAAAATAAACATCGTTTTTGTTTTTGCTTTTCCCGCTTCTCTTGCGAACATAAATGAAATAAAGAAACAGACAAGATATATCATATTAAGCACCCCCCCTTTCTGTTACAAATATGCCTTATGTTATGCGTACATAGTACAGCTATTTCAGGCCAACCTCTCTTTCCCGTAAACATTTGGCAAACAATTCCCAAACAAAAGCATTATCCATATAGAACAATAATGCATAGATTTTCTGATTGCGTCTAATATATTTTGCAAAATGAATTTTATACTATCCTTAATCCATCTAACCAACGGGACAGACTTGTCAGAGTATGCGTTATATTTCTTGGATTTAATAGCCCTTTTTAGAATGTGAAGATAACCATCCAACTTAAATTTCAAGAATTCTTCTCTACAGTCAATATTCAGGGCCAATATATTGTCTTTAATTTTTTGGATTACATAAACATAATCAAAATTCCTTGTACTTAATGCTGAATGTGTCGTAGAATCACTTCTCATGCAGTATATATACCCTGGAAAATCACACGTTGCAACACGATTGATTAATAACATATACCTAGAACACCATTCCGTATCCTCAAATATAATCCCTTTTTCAAAATATAATTTTGTATCAGCTTTAAATAGTTTAGCCCAAACGCTATGTTGGATTGTACGTGTTAAAAATTCTCTGTAAACTTTTTCCTTACCCTCAATAATCCTTTCTTCGCAGAAACGAACTCGATCATTATTTTGATAACGAACTATTCTGCCACAGGTGCTGACATCTGCGTTGGTAGCCCTCATCCGATCATACAACTTTTCTATCATTTCAGGCAGTATCTCATCATCACTATCAACAAACGTATAGTATTCTCCTGTCATACGTTCCAGTCCGCAGTTACGCGCAGATGAAAGCCCGCCGTTTTCTTTGGAATAACATTTTATACGCGAATCTTTTGCCGCGTATTCTTCAACAATAGACATTGCGTTGTCAGGCGAACCGTCATTGACAACAATAATTTCAAGATTGCTGTATGTCTGCTTTAAAATGCTTTCAAGACATGTAGCAATATATTTTTCAACCTTATATACAGGCACTATGACCGAAATAAGTTCTTTCATTTCAACACACCTTTGTTGTATTTCATGATTACAGAGCAAGATATGCCTCTATTTTTGATTTGCGGAACTATCGGCATCAAATAACTCAGGTTTTGGAAGAACTCCATCCCTCCATTGTTGTTCCCTGTAATCCCAGAAAAAAATCTGTTTACCGGCTTCAACGATATCCTCGTGCATAAAAACTTTTTTTACTGTTTTCAATATAATTTTCAAATCCATTTGGAACGACACATTCTCAACATAGTAAAGGTCATATTTTATTCTTTCGCACCAGTCGGAAACGTTTCTGCCGTTTATCTGCGCCAGTCCTGTAAGTCCAGGACGGACATTATGGCGCATATGTTCTGTTTCGGTATAATACGGCAAAGCCTTTTCATTCCATGGACGCGGGCCAACAAGGCTCATATCTCCTGTAAAAATATTCCATAACTCAGGCAATTCATCAAGGCTTGTCAGCCGAAGTTTTTTGCCGAATTTTGTTAATCTGTCTGCGCTAGGCAAAAGCACTCCTTTTGAATCCACTTCATTAGTCATTGACCTAAATTTATACAAATTGAACAGTTTTTCTTTTCCTGTGTTTGGATCAATTTTTCCAGGTCTTCTATGGGTAAAAATAACCGGCCAGCCAAAACTTATCAGTACCGCAGCTGCAACAACTAAATACAGCCAACTGAAACACAACATAAACAGCAATGAAACCGCGATGTCAAAAAATCTTTTTATAACGCTGTTATAGAATTTATGTCTTGGCACAATCTGTTTCATGTCACATCATTCCTTATATTTTACGAAATCAATACAGAAGCCTTGATGTATCAAATTTTGAGAAAAGCAGACTTTTGCCAAATTTATCTTCCACTCTTAGATGAGTTTGAATAAAATAAATTTTGTCTATAAGTTCCTCCAAATGCTTCGTCCTTATTTTAAACGAAATAACCCTCTGCTGCGTAGTACCATAATCCGGTATTACTTTTCCAACGTAAACGTATGAACTGATATCAATTATCGCCTGCTGTCCTTCGATCTCATGATAATCAACAAAGCCGACTTCTCCTGCATGGGCATAGACAACATACGTGCACATATAATCTTTAAGTTCAGGATTATCTTTACTCAGAGAGTCGCCCATTTCACCTGTAAGCGAATAGTTAATCAACATTTTCATGTGATTAATTCCGTTGCACTCTGCAAGCAATTTCCAATCATTGCCTCCGTTCAACCGCAATCCCATTTCAAAAATTGTAATTTTGCCGTTAGCAATGATTCCCTGGAAACCTGCTATACCGTTCATTACACCAAGTTCTTGCAGTAATTCTTGAATTTGAGCATCGACGGTTTCTTTGTAGAGTTTATAATATTTTGACGGTGTAATGGCAACATCACACAAACAGGCATATTTATTACCCTCCTGTGAGAGATATTTATCATTTACGATTGACAAACTCTTCTCACCGTCAACTATCGTATAAATGGCAGTAAATTCTATTCCGCTGATATACTCTTCAACAACAATCTCATCTGCCTCAGATTTTTGTCTTGCAATTTTAACTGCTAAATCAAGTTCTGTTCGGTTATGACATACACTAATTCCAATACGTCCGCCATAATCTGCAGGTTTAACAATAACCGGATATACAATGTTGTCACATTCCTCCGAAGTGATTTTTCCATTTTTGCAATACTCAACAGGAACATTAATATTGTGTTTAACACACATTTTCTTAAATGTTCTTTTATTGCGCGTCATTTCAATCTGCACAGGAGTAACATAAAACGGTGTTCCAAGATTTTGTGATAATCGAGCGGCATACAGAACTTTACTGTCGCTATAGCCAGACATTACACCATCTACACCACACTGTTTGCATTTCTTTGAAAGTAAATCAATGTTTGAATAATCAATATCCCAAATCTCATCAGCAATTTTTTTTGCGGGAAGATTTGACAAATCGCCAGACCTTTCAGTCACTATAGTGTAAATACCCATATCTTTAGCCTGCGCTACTATATTCGTTGTACTCGCTTCAGCGCCCAATACAAGTAACTTTTTACCACAAACTTTAGCAAACATTTACACAACCTGCCTATAATAGTTATCTGTCTTCTAAAATTTACTCTTCGGATTGTCAAAAATTTCTTCACTTTCAAGTACTATTGGCTCAATATCGACATCTCTAAGGAATACGTACGGCTTACTGTAATGATAGAACGGAGCACGTTCTATACGGTCACAATTCCCATCTTCCAGAATTTTTATTGTATCTTCTATCAGATTAAAACCAACATGTGCCATAACGCCTGCATAAGCCATGTGACGAATATTGACTTCTGTAACTTTTATATTACCCTTGCTATCTTCCTTCAAATCAAATGACAGTATACCATGCGCAGCTACATTGAGTTTCTTTTCAAGGTATTTAATACATCTATCGCAGAATTCGTTGATTTTGTCTTCATTAAGGAAACGCCCAAAATGAGTATTACCTGTAACACGTGACGGAGCAGTATTCGCCATAACATATTCTACACATTCAAGAGCAGCCCCTTTCACATACTCTCCATTGTAATAAAGCATTTCATTGGCAAGGTGCCTCCCAGTTAAAAATTCTGATACTGTGAATTCAGGTATTTCCGCATTTATAAACAACCAACTTTTATAACTGCTTATGTCATCAAGGCGAAGAGAACCCAAGCCTCCTGTGCCTTCTGTGGCACGAATCCAACACGGAAAACCTATTTTGTTTTCAACATCTTCAAAACGTGGATTTTCTTGTGTAACCTTAATTGTTTTTGGAATAAATTCCGTCCCATTAAGAAGATCAGCCATTATAGACTTATCTCTTAATGATTCGGAAAGTGTTTTACATCCCATAAATACAGGGCATGGAAACTTACCATGTTTCTCATAATAATCTCCCCACTCAACTATTTCGCTTTCAGGCTGTACAAAAGCATAATCGATACTCTTTTCAGCAACAAGTTTTTCTATCCATGGGAAATATTCTGCTGAGGTGCAACTTGGACTAATGTAATACTCATTGAGCAAACCTTCCATAAAAAAACCTACTGCTTTTTTCTCAACATCACATCCTATTATTCTATAATTAGGATGGTTTTCTCGGATATTTTTCGTAATTGAGCGTGGTGTCAAGCCACCTATTCCTGTTATCAAAATCGTTGCCATATTATTTACTCTCCAATCAGTGTTAAACTTTGACTTTAACCACAGTAATTAACATCGATATTTAACTGTAATCTTATTTAAAGTACTTCACAAAGGAGCGATGCAAGTCTCTTCATGTCTGATTCAGTATATCGCTGATCGCAAATCAGCGAAAGCTCAATCCCATATAAATTTGACTTACAATTTGTTATAGGTTGTGGCCAGTGTGCCGGACAATATATTTTATTTTTTATCAAGAAGTTTCTAATTTTCTCTCTTCGGCCAGGCAAGATAATCGGCACAAATAAAGGACAGTCCATATCACACTCAGGAAACATAAAATTCACCTTTCCATTAAGCGTTTCGTAAAGCGTGTGTGCATTATTTCTTCGCTGGGTACGCACTTTCTCTACATCTACATGTGATATAAAACACAAAGACTCATTATCAATGATTGTTCCGGAATAAATATCCGAAATCATATCATTGCTGATATTGTACATATTTAGAAATTTTTGCTTCTTACATTCATCTTTATTAGTAAGATAGTTGGTTTTCAGCATCATCGCATTGCGTCTTAGGTTTAAAAAAACTTTTTTTGGCTCAGTATATGGTTTAACCAGCAAATTGTTTCGAGAAACACAATAGCCACCACAGTTTAACGGAAACCATTTACGCAAACTTGCAACACAATAATCTGCTACGTCATGATACGACATATCTGACAAAAGACTGTGTGTAATATCCTCTATAACAATACCATGCTTTTTAAATTCAATTAAATCCGGCATAGGTGTCTTAAAACCAAAATAATTACAGATAACCACAATATCCACATCGTCAGAAGTTGTAAAATCAATTTTCAACCCATCATAATAATTAACATCATAAAAGCCAATTTCATCACCGGCTTTTCTAAAGGGTTCTATCATTGAGTCGCAACAGTATGACGGCAAAAGCACTTTGTGATGGTTTGCAACAGATTTTAACACTGTCTCAATCGCTGTCCTGCCAGAAAATACAAACACATGATCCGCCATTTCTGGCAAAGATATCCCCTTTGCATTTTCCATAGGTATTTTATGAAACTCACTGCCAATTTCTCGCATATATATTAACCCTTTAAAATTTTTATAAAAACTATCTATGCAAAACAGTTTTTGATTACTTCAATTATTTTTTCCTGCTGCCCTGTTGTCATTTTGTTGTCGCTTGGCAGGCAAAGGCCTCTGCTGAATATGTCTTCCCCTGTGCTTTCCGCCGCCCCGCTGCGCATGACAAACGGATGTGCTTTGTACACAGGCTGCATGTGCATGGGTTTCCATATCGGGCGCCCTTCGGCGTTTATGCCGCTAATTGCGTCAAGTATTTCGTGCGGGCAGCTTTTGCCGCTTTCGGGAACGTAACTGACTTTTTCTGCCCCGCGCGTCTGTTTGCACATCGCTTCCGGTTTTATGAGCAGACATGAAAGCCAGTAGTTCGGCAAACAGTTTGCGGGTATCGGGTTCATTTCAACAGGCAGGTCTTTGAGCCCTTCTTTGTAACGTTCGTATATCGCTTTTTTCTGCGCTATATGTTCGTTAAGGTGTGGGAACTGTCCGCGCACAATTCCGGCTATGACGTTACTCATGCGATAGTTGCAGCCGATTTCTTCATGCTGATACCACACAGCGTTTTCTCTCGCCTGCGTTGACCATTTGCGCACTTTGTCCGCCGCTTCTTTTTCGTCTGTAAGAAAACAGCCGCCGGAAGAACCTGTGATTATTTTGTTGCCGTTGAAGGATATGGTGTTGTATTCTCCGAATGTTCCCGTTTGTTTTCCTTTGTACGTGGCACCAAGAGATTCCGCGGCATCTTCTATCAAGACTGCGCCGTGCGCGTTTATAATTTTTTTGATTTCGTCAATTTTGCAGGGCGTACCGTATAAATGCACAACGACAACAATTTTTACTTCGGGATATATTTCAAACGCGTGTTCAAGAGCGGCAGGACTCATATTCCAAGTATCACGCTCTGTGTCTATGAATACAGGTATGCCGCCTTCGTAAATAACAGGGTTGACCGTTGCGGCAAATGTCATGTCCGAGCAGAATACGCGTTTTCCTTCAAGCGCACCGTGTCCAACAGCAGGCTTTCCGTACGCTTTTTCCCCTGCAAACCTCATTGAGAGGTGCAAACTTGTCGTTCCCGCAGAAAGCCCTACGGCGTATTTTGCGCCGGTGTATTCGCAAGCAAGGCGTTCGACTTCGTTTATGTTTTCGCCGACCGTTGACATCCAGTTTGTTTCGTACGCTTCCGTTATGTATTTAATCTCTTCACCGTGCATTGTGGGGCTTGAAAGCCATACTTTTTTTTCAAACGGAACAATGTTTGTTTTCTTGAACATGGCAAACTAGTACCTCTAAAATAAAATATTATCAAAAACCAATATCGGCAAAACAAGATATAACAAAAAACAGATATTACCAAAACAAAATATTGTAAAAACCAGATATCGACAAACCTAAATATTACCAAAAGCAGATATATCACAAAAACAAATATTACGAAAACAAAATATTCAATCGGATAGCTTGTTTCTATATCTTCTTTAGTGTTATATCTTGTTTTATCTATATCTTATTTTGGGCTATATCTTCCTTTGCCTATATCTTGTTTTACTCAATATCTTCTTTCGGTCTTTATCTTGGTCTGTCTATATCTTCTCTTACCTATATTTTCTTTTATCTATATCTTCCTTTGTCTATATCTTGTTTTGCCCCATATCTTCTTTCGGTCTTTATCTTGTTTTATCTATATCTTATTTTGGGCTATAGCTTCCTTTGCTTATATCTTGTTTCGGGCTATATCTTATTTTCCCTATATCAGTTTTACTTAATATCTTGTTCTAATCATATTTGTTTCAGGCTTTTCTAACTTAATGCTTATTGTTTACCGCTGATTTTATATGTATCCACCACTTCCGCGACTGCCTGTTTGATACGTTCTTCTTCGTTGTTTGCCGCCGCGTCAAGCTCTGCAAGCTGTGCTTCAAGCTTTGCCTCGTCAAATTGTATAGGGCTGCCGATATAGATGAGATCGTTGCGTGTTTTGCGCATGCCTTCTTCATCCATAAGCAGTTCTTCGTACAGTTTTTCGCCCGGACGAAGCCCTGTGTAAACTATTTTGATATCTTTGTCGGGCGTGTAGCCTGAAAGTTTTATGAGGTCGCGTGCCATGTCGTCTATCCGCACAGGTTTTCCCATGTCAAGGACAAATATTTCTCCGCCTTTGGCATAGTGTGATGCTTGAAGGATAAGAGAAACTGCTTCCGGTATTGTCATGAAATAGCGAATGATGTTTTTGTCAGTGACTGTAACAGGGCCGCCTTCTGCTATCTGACGTCTGAACAGCGGTATTACGCTGCCGCTGCTGCCGAGTACGTTGCCGAAACGTACAGCGGAGAATACAGTACCTTTGTCGCCCATCGTCCGTCGTCCGTTGTCCGTCACCTGTCTGCTGACGTCTGACGTCTGTCGTCTGTCGTCTGTCGTCTGCCTGCTGTCTGCTGAATTTTTCTTCGCAAATGACTGAATGATCATTTCGCACAAACGTTTGCTCGCACCCATGATATTTGTCGGGTTGACAGCTTTATCTGTGGAAATGAGCAGGAAACGTGAAACTCCGGCATCTATTGCCGCTTTTGCGGTTTTGTATGTGCCAAGCACATTGTTTTTGACTGCTTCGCACGGACTGTCTTCCATAAGGGGAACATGTTTGTGAGCAGCAGCGTGGAATACAACATCAGGTCTGTACTGCTGCATGACAGAGTTTATGCGTTTGTCGTCACGTACTGAGCCAATGAGAACTTTTATATTAAGACCGGGATATTTGAATTTCAGCTCTTGCTGAACCGAGTAGGCTCCGTTTTCGTAGATGTCAAATATGATAAGAAATTTAGGGGCTGTTTTGGCTATCTGACGGCATAGTTCGCTTCCTATGCTGCCTCCGCCGCCTGTGATCATGACAGTTTTGCCTGTGAATTCCTGCAATATTTCGCTGTTGCTAACTTTGACTTCATCTCTGCCTAAAAGGTCTTCTATGTTGACCTCACGTAGTTTTGTAACGTTGAGTTCGCCGGAAACAAGGCGGAAAAGGCTTGGAACAACCTGTATTTTACAGCCTGTTTCTTTGCAAATGTTGAGTATTTCGCTTTTGTCACTCTGATAAGCATCCGAAATCGCGTATATTATTGTGTTGATGCGATAGTCTTTTACAAGCTGCGGTATATCGCGTCTGTTGCCGGCTATTTTGATGCCTTCAAGATATCTGCCTATTTTTGCAGGGTTGTCATCGACAATGCATTTGAGTTTATAGTCATAATGTCTTCCGAGGCGGATGTCTTTTATGATTTCGCGCGCTGCCTGGCCTCCGCCGATGAGCATTGTACGATACGGACTTTCATGTGTCTCGTAATGCAGCGCAAAGCGCATTATACGGTAGCCGAAGCGTATGGCGCAGCAGGCTATTGCAGAGAAAACAAAACCGACAAGAAGAACTCCGCGCGGAAGTATGAATTCCGGCAGTAGATTTGCCACATAAAGGAGCGGCGCAAGCAAAACATAGGCATAGAGGATGTGAAGCGCCTCCGTTACTGACGCGTATGCCCAGATGGACTGATACAGACGAAGACTCTGATAAACAAGCACGGTGAGAACGCATGCCACAGGGATAAACAACTCTGCCGCCGAGATATAATCGGCAGGGATATTATGCTGTATGAGGTCGTAGCGCAACAGCAACGCCAACGCATACGAAAATGCCACCGACAGAACGTCTGCAGTTGCAATCACCGCCAGACGAAGGTAGTAGCTTGATTTTGTATGCCCCCAAAGGTTATTGTCCATATAAAACGCCACCATTACGCTTTATTTTTATACCAAAAGCAGATTTATACCAAAACCAGATATCGGCAAAACAAGATATCACCAAAAGCAGATATATCACAAAACAAAATATTACGAAAACCAAATATCGCAAAAATCAGATATCGGCAAAACAAAATATTCAATCGAATAACTTTTTTTCTATATCTTTTTTAGTGTTATATCTTCTTTTGCCTGTATTTTGTTTTGGTCTATATCTTCTTTTACCTACATCTTGTTTTATCTATATTTTCTTTTATCTATATCTTGTTTTCTCTATATTTTCTTTTGTCTATATCTTCCTCTGCCTATATCTTGTTTTCCCTATATTTTCTTTTGTCTATATCTTGTTTCGGTCTTTATCTTGTTTCGGTCTCTATTTCTTCCTGCGCAGTTTCTTCTTAAATGCTGTCCAGTCGCCTGTCAGCGCATCGTGTATGTAGTCAATCTGCGACGCTGTTTCTTCGTCTTTGCGCCCCAGTTCATAGAAATGTTTGGCAAGTGCAGCAAAAACCCCGATAAATACGCCAAGGAACGCGGCAAGGATTACTATCTTTTTGCGCTGTGGTTTTGCGCGTTTTTCAGGAAGCGTCGGCTTTCCGATCTGCTGGATGACAAGAGGCGAGTCTTCTTCGTTGATTTTGGCGCTCTGCAGCTGTGCAAGCAGAAGGTCGTACGTTTTTTCCTTAAGCTTGTAATCACGCAGTTTTGCCGTATAGTCAAATTTGTCGCTGCTGCTGCCTACTTTTGTATCGTTTGCGTTTATAGCGGTAGCATCTGCATCAAATTCTTTTTTGAGCGCGTCATATTCTGCCTGAAGTATTTTTACTCTCGGATTTTGTGCCGTTCCGAAGGCTTTTGCCGTACGAAGCTCAACTTCTTTGGCAAGCATTGCAGCCTGAAGTCTTGCAAGGGCTGTTACATCTGCCGGTGTATCTCCTGAACTTATTTTTTTGATGTTGTATCTCGCGAGCTCTGCTTCCGCTTTTGCAAGTTCTTCACCGGCATCTTTTATCTGCTGCTGAAGCACCAGTTTTGACTGCGTGGAGGGAGAGGTTGCTACCGTTCTCATAACCGCCTGAGTTTCATCAAAAACTGCTTGCGTTAGTTCCTGAGAAAATTCCGGTGTTTGTGCACCTACAGAAAGCGTTATAAGCCCAGTTTTTATGTCTGATTCAACAAAGACCATTTCTCCAAAAGCTTTTCTTGTCTTTTCAAGACTGCGCGGCTCCATCTCTTTTTTTGTGAAAGAACGGATAATTTTGCCAATACTGAAGCCCTCTTCTTCGCGCGTAAGGAGCTGTTTTGATTCTATGACTCTGTCAAGCACCGCCGGAGATTTCATTATTCCGACAACGGTGTCTGCCGTTGTGGTAAAACCGCTTCCGCCTAACATGCCTCCCAAGCCTGTTGCGGCAAGCATTGCCATCATTCCTCCGCCTTTCTGCCCTCCTGAAGGCATTACCTGCATTTCACTTTCGAACACAGGGGTCGCAATAAGCGAATACACTATCGCAAGCAGCACTACCTTCATTGCGATTTTCGCAATGTACTTCCGCTGCTTCACCAGAACGGTGAACAGGTCAAGCAGAGAAATTTCGTAAATTTCGTTAGTTTTTTCAGACATAGCGAAACTCCTTTTGTTTACTTGAAAATATAGTGCACTGATGCAATGCTCATAACTGTCTTTGAGAGAATGTCAAGAATATCCTGTGCTGTGCGGAGACGCTGTTTGAAGACCACTTTTTCCGGTATGACAATAAAGTCGCCTTCTTCAATTTGCGTGTCTTTTGTTACTTTGACTACGCTGCCGTCAGGTCTTATGACATAGCCTTTTTTGATGTTGGCGCTTGAGGAATAGCCTCCCGCCTGATTGATGTAGTCCGACAGACGAAGTCCGGGCTGGTAGATAAATGCTGACTGAGCCGTTACTGCGCCTACAACCTGAACTGTGTTGGGGTGCTCAGGTATTGCGATTATGTCACCGTCTTTGATTTCTATGTCAAATGCGCTGCCTTTGAGGTCTGATAATTTTTCTGGGATGTTGATGATGAGGCGTCCTGTAGCCTTGGTATTTTTGAGCGCATTGAGGAGACGTTTTTTCTGCTCGATTTCGGCAAGGGCAAAGTCTTTGTCTTTTGTGCTGGTAGCTGTAGAAACTGCTTCGTTTGCCGCTGAAGAGAATTCTCTTTCAAGTCTGACAAGCATTTCGTCTATTGCTTTCTGTTGTTCAACACGAACTGCTTCTCTTATAAACATCGCCCCGCGCACAAATGCGCCTTCCGCATAGCCTCCGCTGCGTTCAAGCAGTGATGACAAGCGTTCACCGCGTTTGACAGCATAGGTTCCAGGATGGAGCACTCTGCCGTAAACCATTGCGCTGCGTGTGACGTCCCAGTCAGGAATTGTTTTGACAAAAATGTAGTCATCACGCTGGAGTACGATGTCCGTGCGTTTTGCCATAACGGCTTTGACGTTGACCGTTTGGCGTTTTGTTACAGGACCGTTGTTGCTTACCGTTATGCGTGTGATTTCCGCATTGTCAGAAGCTGTATAGAGCAAACCGCCGGCACGGCTTATGAGTTCTCGGAGTGTTGATTTTCCGGGAGTTATTGCAAATACTCCCGGCTGGTTGACTGCGCCTTCAAGCCGGACATTTATAGATTCTCCCGGTACTGCAAAGATTTTGACCAGGTCTCCGCCGTATACGGGCTGTTTTTTGGAAGCAGCAGAAAGGTCTGATTCAAATGAACTGCGAACGGAGTTATCTTTGACACGCACTATCTGTACACGGCCTTTGAAAGCACCTGCTGTTATGCCTCCGGCAAGGCGGAGAGCATCTTCAAGCGTCGCTTTTCTCCCTGTTTCGTAAACTGCAGGGCGTTTGACGTTGCCTGTAACAGCTACAAGATTTCCGACAGGAGGAACAAATATTACGTCACCATCGTGAAGGCGGATATCGCCTTTTTTGTCTCCGTGTATGAGAAGACGGTAGAGGTCAATTTCAGCTATTTTTTTGCCGCCGCGTTTAATCTGAATTCCGCGCATTGTACCTGAAAGCGAAGGACCTCCTGCCATCGAAAGGATGTCAAGAACCGTTGCCATTGAAGAGGTCGCGTATGCGCCGGGCTGATTTACGTTTCCGGCAAGATACACGTTGATTGTGTGGAGTCTGTTTGAAGAAACGCTGATCTCAAAATCTGTCAGGATGCGTTTGTAGGCATTTTCAATACTTTTACGGACTTCTTTGAATGTGAGTCCAGCTACATGCACAACACCTGCCTGAGGCAAGGCAAGCGTGCCGTCTCTGTCTACAACGAGATTTGCGCGAATTTCTGCGAAACCCCAGACAGCAACTTTGATTTCATCGCCCGGGGCAACGACATAATCGTCTCCGACGGGCGCGAAGGTGAGGTCGTTTAAGCGTCGCTGTTCAAAGAATTCCATGCCGAAACGCGGAAGATTGCCGACAAGGTTGTCGAACATACTGCTTGCGCTGATTTCTTTAGGGTCCATAACTTCTGAGTTTTTTGCAGGATACAGACTGCTTCCGCCGTTCATCTGCTGATACGCGTTCAGCAGCTGCAGCACGTTCTGCTGTTGTATAGGATTCTGCTGCATAGCATTCTGCTGTATCTGGTTTTTCTGCTGTAAAGCATTCAGCTGCTGCAATGTGTTTTGCTGCAGCGGGTTTTGCTGCATAGCATTCACCTGCTGTAACGCATTTTGCTGCAGCAGATTCATCTGCTGATATGCGTTCTGCTGCAGCGGATTTAACAACTGATATGCATTTTGCTGCCGATTGGAGTATTGCGGGTATTTTGTCTGAAATCTTCTGTCCAGAGGACTGTCTGGAATAAATCTTTCGTTTACATACGTCGTATCTGGTGCCATATTTGAATTAAACATTTTAAACTGGACATTGTTCTGGTTTGTGTCAGCACCGTCATAAATAACCTGCTGCCCCTGCTGCATTCCGTTCATATTGAAGTTGCCATTGACATTGCCGTTGACGTTTAAATCGCCGTTGACGCCGCCATTGACGCTGCCGTTAGCTCCGTTCAGTAAAAGCGCTGCTGCCGCCTGGGCATCATCGTCAGTACCCTGCAGCGGCAGTGCAAATGCAGGCGCGGTAAATGCCAGCAGATAGAAAACCAGTGTAAATAGTGCATAAATTCGTTTATTGCGCATAAAGCAGACCTCCCGGATTATGCCGCGTTTTGCAACGGCTTTTTTACATACACAATACAAGCGGATAAATTATAGCGCAAAAACATGTTTTTGTCGCTTAAAAATATGTTTTTAGTTTACACATTCGTGCTTGAGTTTGTTCGTACCTCGCTTGAGTACACTTTTACCACGCCTAAGTTATGCACCGTAAAATATTTAAAGGGTGTATGACCAAACTCAACTCTTGACAAAATCTTCTTTTTCCGCATAATAATCTCTCGTGGCGCATTGTTCGCCATCTACAGTCTGCAGTTTGAAGCTTTTCAGTCAGCGGTGTTGTCCGCTTCGGGGATTTTTCTTACGTTCTCCTTATGCGCCTGGATTGTTTTGCTGCGGTGCTGAGCGGCTGTATGCCGTATCTGGGGGAGGATTTTCTATATGACAGACACGAACATTAGATTCGCGGATTTTAATCTGCGAAAAGAACTTATTATGGCTCTGGACAAGAAGGGCTTTGAAGCACCTATGCCTGTTCAGGTTAGTATTCTTGAGGATGAAACTTTCCTTGACGGCGACCTGATTGTTCAGGCAAAAACAGGATCAGGCAAGACTCTTGCTTTCGCGCTTCCGCTTTTGAATAATCTGGACTGCGGAGAAATGGATATACCACAGATTCTTGTGCTTTCCCCTACGCGCGAACTTGCGCTTCAGACTGCGCGCGAGTTTAACTGGGTCGGCGCGTTTTGCGGAGTTAAGACAGCTTCGCTTGTCGGCGGCATGGACATGGAGCGACAGATTAAGGCACTCCGAGCAGGCGTGACTGTTATAGTAGGCACTCCCGGGCGTATTCTCGACCATATACGCCGCGGCACTTTTAAGGGCGAAACTGTGCGCAGCATTGTGCTCGACGAAGGTGACGATATGCTTGACATGGGTTTCCGAGAGGAGCTTGAAGGTATTCTTGACACTATGCCGCAGGCAGAACGCACATGGCTTTTTTCGGCAACAATGCCGCCTGAAATTCTTGCTCTCGCAAAGCGTTATCTAAATGCGCCACGCCGTATTTCGCTTGTCACCGACGTCACTACGCATGAGGATATTACTCAGCGTGCCTGCATTATTCCTTCACGCAGACGTTTTGAGGGACTGACAAATGTGCTTATTTGGGAAAATCCCGCACGTGCGCTGCTTTTCTGCGGCACTCGCGCGGAAACTCAGGAGATTGCCGATAAGCTCTGCGACAGCGGTTTCCGAGCAACTGCTATCCACGGCGACATGAGTCAGCGTGAACGCAATACTGCACTGGCCGCGCTTCGCGGCGGGCGTGTTCAGATTCTTGTTGCAACGGACGTAGCAGCCAGAGGGCTTGACATTGAGGGCGTAAGCCACGTTATTCAGTTCGGTCTGCCGCAGAATCTTGAGGCTTTTGTCCACAGAAGCGGCCGTACTGGCAGAGCAGGTCAAGAGGGGAGTAATCTTATTCTTTTGACTGCACGTGAAACCAAGCAGTTTAAATTTATGCTCCGTATGGCAAAGTCTAATCTCAAAATGCAGTGGATGCCTGCGCCTGATGCCGCGGAAATTGATGACCAGTCAAGAATCCGCTTTGAACAGGAAATACTTGACGGAGCTCTTGAGTCTGAAGATTATATGCAGTGGTCAAAGGAACTGCTTGGGCGCAATGACCATGAAGCACTTGTTGCCGGTCTGCTGGAAAAAGCATACGGAAGCCGCCCTTGCGGTTATTCAATCCGCGCCGACATTCAGCGTGAAATGGACTGGGAGAAAGAGCGCGGCCGCGCTGCAGCTGAAAAACGCGAGCGTGAACGCGACGGCTCAAAAGATAAATTCAAGAGCAGCGAAATGTCAGGCGGAATACGCGTCCGTTTTGCAGAGGGACGCAAAGACGGCTGGCAGGTCGGAGCACTTCTCGGGCTTCTTTGCCGCTGCATAGGCATCAGCCGCGATGATGTGGGTAACATTAAACTTCGCGATGACGGAATAACAGTCGAACTTTCGATAAATGCAGCTCAGCTTTTTGATGCACGAAAGGGTCGTCTGGAAAAGGAAAACCTTCACGTTGCAAAAGTTATGCCGATAAAAAACAGCTGCCGAAGCGAAAAAAACGACAGTTTTACAAAAAACCGCATTAAATATGCCTTAAGAAGCGGGGAAAAGGAAACTGAGCGCAGAGAAAGAAAGCGCTATACAATACGCGGCGCACATTCGTTAAGTGAAACGAAAATCGACCGTGCCAAACGCGAACTTCGTGAACAGCGCAGAGGAATATAGTATAATAAGTGTCGTTAGTCGTTAGTCGGCGGTCGTTAGTCGGCAGTCATACGTTATTAAATTTATCCGAGCCGGTTAATGCCTAACGTTTAGTGACAGTTATTTGCAAGGAGGCTGGGCTATAATGCCACAGGGCTTCAGAAACTTAGACGTTTGGGAAAAATCCATGAATTTTGCCCAGGAAGCTTACGATTTTATAAATACGCTTCCAACCTACGAAAAATTTGCACTTGCTGACCAAATGCGCAGATGCGTTGTTTCGATTCCTTCAAACATTGCAGAGGGACAAGGACGGAACAGTAACAAAGATTTTATAAAATTTTTGTATATTGCTAAAGGTTCTTTATGTGAAATACAAACGCAATTTGAACTTTGCGTGAAGTTCAGTTACTGCAATACTCAACGCATACAGCCTTTGGTCGCCGAAGCCTGTGCAATTGACAAAATGTTGAATGGGTTGATAAAAGCATTAATATTACAGGAAAAACAACAAAAAACATTCTTAACAGTTACAAGAAAAAATATATTCAAATCTGCTGACGGCAAACGACTGACGACTAGCAACTGATAAAGGAGTGAATTTCATGCTTCATAAGATAGCGATTTCCGGCTGCGGAAATGTAGGCACTGCTCTTCTTGAGCTGCTTCACGAAAAACGTGCCGACTTGAAAGAAAAATATGGCTTTGAATTTGAGGTTACGCTTATTATTGACCTTTTCAAAGGCACAATCGCAGACAAAAACGGGCTTGATCTGAAAGTTGTGCTTGATGCTCTGCATACGAAAAATTCTCTCAGAAGTATCAGTAAAGACGCAGAAGGAGATTTCGAAACTCTTCTTGATATGGCTGAGGTTAATACGCTTTGCGAAGCGACACCTACGAATGTGGAAACCGGAGAACCCGCTCTTTCCCACATTCGCACCTCTCTTTCAAAGGGAATAGATGTTTCTACAACTGTAAAGGGACCTCTTTCACTCGCTTATGACGAGCTTGTACGGCTTGCGAAGGAAAACGGCGCGCAGCTTCATTTTGAGGGTGTCGTAATGAGCGGCACGCCGTTCATTGCAATGCTCAATCATGGGCTTGCCGGTTGTAAAATTCTGAAAATTGAAGGGATAATCAACGGCACGACAAACTTTATTCTGAGCAAAATGGCTAACGGCTCAAGTTATGAGGAAGCCTTTAATACAGCAAAAGAACTCGGATACACAGAAACAGACCCTTCCGGAGATATAGACGCATGGGATCCTGCGGTCAAGACTGTGATACTTACAAAAATGCTTTACGGCAAGGAAATTTCTGTTAAGGATGTTGAGCGCGTCGGCATTGCAAATGTTACGCTCGAAGATATGGAACGCGCAAAAGAAGACGGCTGTACAATCAAACTGATCGCAGGTGTTGAAAACAATCACGGTAAAATCAAAGCCTATGTCGCACCGAAAAAGATACCTATGTCTCATCCTCTGGCCTCTATAAACGGAGCTATAAATGCAGCAACAGTCTATACTGACAACCTGGGGACAACTACAATAATAGGGCCTGGGGCAGGAAGACGCGCAACAGGTCAGGCCATGCTTTTAGATTTGCTTACGATGGCAGC
>JAZUIB010000044.1:0-2217 GCA_045642025.1 Synergistaceae bacterium | reverse complement strand
TGAAGTCACGCTTGATAACGATGTTCTCAAGGTTGACGGTAACTTTGCGATAGCTTGGAGCAACAGCCTTGATTTCACCGTTGAGAGATCGGGCAAGACACTTATCGGTTCTGCGGCAAGCGGAGAAGGACTTGTAAATGTCTATCGTGGCACGGGCAAGGTGCTGCTTGCTCCGGTGGATAAAATGCCGATGATGAGCATTTGATTTTGTCATCTTGAAATGTTGTTGATAGTGTGTTAGAATGAACTTGACAAATGAATAGTAAGTTATACGAAATGGCGAAAAGAAAAAGCTCGTCTGAAAAAGGAATTCAGATGAGCCAATTCGTATAACTCTCATTGAGCTAAAACGCGGATGTTTACAGAAGACTATGGGAAAGTTAAATGTCTGCTTTCTTAAATTTTAACAATAAAAGAGTTCGAAACAAAAAAAGATACAGAAAACGTTGAAAAAATCATTTTCAGAAGATAAAATAGGTATGGTGAATCAAGCCTGTAAAAACAGACTTTGAAAATTCACTATTGGTATAGTGTTCTTTACGGTGGCAATAATTTGTGGTGAATTAGAGGGCAACCGCAATCAGGACACACAGCCGGCTTTCTGCCGAGGATTTTTTCAAGAAGTTCATCGGCGGAAAGCTTTTTGTATTTTGCGGTGGCAGTTTGGATTTTGCATTTGCCAAGCTTTACCTGTTTTCCTCTGCTTGACAAGAATCCGAAATGACGGATCTTTGAAAAGCCTTTCGGAAGAACATGCATAAAGTACCTTCTGAGAAATTCATCGGCAGAAAGGGTCATAACCTTTTGCTTGTTGCCATCACTGTAATCACGCCACTGAAAAGTGACCGTACCGTTTTCGGCGCTTAAAATTCTGTTGTTGGAAATCGCTATTCTGTGAGTATACCGGCCAAGGTATTCAACAACATAACCGGCATTCTTGAAAGGCGGTTTGCAGTAAACAACCCAGTTTTTATCGTAACATTTATCTAAAATTTCGGAATCAACCATAGGAATTGTATTCTTCAAAAGTGCAAGGAACTTACCTCTGAATTTTGCGGATAATACTTTGACCGGCATAAAAAACTTCTTTTTGGAATTTTTCCAAATACCTGATTTATCTAATCCGCCTGCGGGAACAATGCAATGAATGTGAGGATGATAATGAAGATTTTGTCCCCAAGTATGTAAAACCGCAGTAAATCCGATAGATGCCCCTAAATATTTGCTGTCATTTGCAAGTTCCTGCAATGTTTCCGAAACAGATTTGAAAAGCAGATTGTAGCACTGTATCTGGTTCGCATAAAATATCCCATTCAGTTCGGCAGGGACAGTAAAAACTACATGAAAATACTGTACATTCAGCAAATCGCACTTTTGGTTGTTGATCCATTTTTCTTTTGCAAATGTCTGGCACTTTGGACAGTTTCTGTTTCTGCAGGAATTGTAAGAAGGTTTGGAATAGCCACAGGATGAACAAATATCCATATGTCCACCCAATTCGGCGGTTCTGCATTTCAGAATTGCGGAAAAAGCTTTTGTTTGTTCGTAAGACAGATGATGCTTTGCCTTAAATTCTTCACCGTATTCCGAAAGAATATCCTGTAACTCAACCATCGACATTCACCATATCCAACGGACTGACTGTTTTGTAGATGGGTGTGTTGGCAATATGCAGATAGATGTTAGTTGTATCCATAGTGGTGTGCCCGAGCAGGTTTTTAATGTACAGAGGATCAGCCCCGTTTTCGAGAAGATGAGTAGCAAAAGAATGTCGGAGAGTATGCACCGTAGCCTTTTTTGTCAATCCGGTTCTTGCATAGTACTTGCGAAAAGCAATTTCAACACCGGAAGTGCCAAGGTGTCCGTTATCTTTTCCGGGAAACAAAAAACCTTGTTTACTCACAGGTCGATACATTTTCCAATACTCACGAAGAGCAGCAAGTCCCGCATTTGAAAGAATTGTATATCGGTCTTTTTTGCCTTTGCCTTGTTTGATCAGCAACCGCATATTTTTACTGTCAACATCGGTAACACGCAGCTTGCCGATTTCAGAAGCTCGTAAGCCGGAACCGTAGATGTTAAGAAAAATTGCACGGTATTTTACATCATCAATAACGGAAAAGAACTGAGCAATTTCTTCTGCTGTAAATACTTCGGGATAGTGATATTCTCTTCTGAAACGACAAGTACGGGCATAGTTGATGTTTTGACCGAGAG
>JAZUIB010000043.1:0-14523 GCA_045642025.1 Synergistaceae bacterium | reverse complement strand
CATCAGCGTCATCAACATTTCTCCAATATTGATAGAACTCGTATGGTGAAGTTTTTTCAGGGTCAAGCCAGACGGCGCCTCTAGCTGTCTTGCCCATTTTTTTGCCTTCGCTGTTCAAAAGCAACGTAATTGTCATCGCATAGGCATCATCACCAGTTTTGCGTCGAATGAGTTCCGTTCCCGCAAGCATATTACTCCACTGGTCATCTCCACCAAACTGCATATTGCAGCCATAATTGTTGTGTAGATACATAAAGTCATAACTCTGCATTATCATGTAGTTGAATTCAAGGAAACTTAAACCTTTCTCCATACGCTGTTTGTAACATTCTGCGCGAAGCATATTGTTGACAGAAAAACAGGCACCCACTTCTCTAAGCAGTTCAACATAGTTGAGTTTAAGTAGCCAGTCAGCGTTGTTAACAGCAATTGCCTTATTATCACTGAAATCTATAAAACGACTGATCTGTTTCAAGAAACATTTGCAGTTATGTTCGATAGTTTCAGGGCTGAGCATACTGCGCATGTCTGTTCTACCGCTGGGATCTCCTATATAGCCTGTGCCTCCGCCGAGCAAAACAACGGGCTTATTGCCTGCCATCTGAAGCCTTTTCATAAGACAGAGAGCCATAAAATGACCAACATGCAGAGAATCTGCCGTAGGGTCAAAGCCTATGTAAAACTTTGCCCCACCGCTGTTAACCAGTTCCCTGATTTCATTTTCGTCGGTAACCTGCGCAACCAGACCGCGTGCCTGCAGTTCTTCATAAATTTTCATTCGTTACCCCTCCCGTTAAAAAGCCAGACAAGAAAAATCTCATCCGGCACAACCAAACATGTACGTTACTGAACGCCTAACACTTTAACGATGTCCGCGGCATTTTATACAAAATAAGTATATCATATACAGGCTAATAGACAATAGGCGTATATTTCAGCGATAGTAAAAGCTGAAATGCGACTTACCGCTGTTATTTTATTGACAAATGCATAAACTAATGATAGGATACCCAACTAGGAATAGAAAATCGATACGGATGATTTACGAGTATCTATTCAAGCATTTTTACGGGTCAGCTGTACTTTCGACAACAGTTCAAAACAGTTTGATTCGGTGCTGAACGGCATTTTGCCTTGTTGATTGCGTTAGAAGCGCAAATTTTATAAGTTGGTTACTTAAAACCAGTGTTAAAAGCACAAACTTGTGAAACGGTCAATAAGAGTAGTAAAAGTGATTGCTATATAGACTCTGATAATCCCGTAAAATACGACAGAACTATCATCAGTTGCCCAATGGGTATGTATTCTGTAGTTATGACGCAGTTTGTGTTTAAACAAACTGCGTTTTTTGTGATCTACAGAGGGAGAGACCATGAGTAATACTCGTTTAGACCAGCGACGTGCGCCAATTTTTGAGGCACTACAGCAATTCAGGAATATGCGTGTAGTACCTTTTGATGTACCAGGGCATAAACATGGACGGGGAAATCCTGAACTGACATCTTTTCTCGGGCAGCAGTGTCTTGAAGTGGACGTCAACAGCATGAAGCCGCTTGACAATCTCTGCCACCCAGTTTCAGTAATTCGTGAAGCGGAAGAACTGGCGGCAGAGGCATTCGGTGCTTCCCACGCGTTTTTGATGGTCGGCGGCACCACAAGTTCCGTACAGGGAATGATACTGGCAGTCTGCAAACGCGGTGATGAAATTATTCTGCCGCGAAACGTGCATCGCAGCGTTATAAATGCCCTTGTTCTAAGCGGCGCTGTGCCTGTATATGTAAATCCTGAAGTAGACCAACGTCTCGGCATTTCGCTTGGAATGACACAAAACGCCGTGCAAAAAGCTATAAAAAAACACCCAGGCGCAGTTGCAGTGCTTGTAAACAACCCGACTTATTACGGAATCTGCTCGGATATCCGTGCAATCGTTAAAATGGCGCATGAAGCCGGTATGCTCTGTCTTGCCGACGAAGCACACGGCACACATTTTTATTTCGGCAACGGTCTCCCTATGTCAGCAATGGAAGCAGGCGCAGATATGTCATCAGTTTCCATGCATAAAAGCGGCGGCAGCCTAACACAGTCGAGTCTGCTGTTAATTGGCCCCAACGTCAGCGAAGGTTACGTGCGGCAGATTATCAATCTCACACAGACAACTTCCGGAAGCTATCTGCTTATGAGCAGTCTTGATATATCCAGACGCAATCTTGCTCTACGCGGCAATACGGTATTTCATCAAGTTGCTGACATGGCAGAATATGCCCGTGAGGAAATAAATGCAATCGGAGGATATTATGCCTTCGGCAGAGAGCTCCGCAACGGAGATTCAATCTTTGACTTTGACGCTACCAAACTGTCGGTACATACGCTTGATATAGGTCTTGCTGGTATTGAAGTTTACGATATTCTTCGCGATGAGTATGATATTCAGATAGAATTCGGCGATATAGGCAATATTCTGGCATATCTTTCAATCGGTGACCGCTCTCAAGAGGTAGAACGTCTCGTCAGCGCGTTGGCGGAGATCCGCAGACGTTTCCAAAAGGACGCAACTGGTATGCTTTCCCAGGAGTACATTGACCCAATTGTTCTTATGTCTCCTCAGGAAGCTTTCTATGCTGAAAAAGTCAGTCTTCCTCTGCGTGAAACGGAAGGACTGATCTGCAGTGAATTTGTTATGTGTTACCCCCCTGGAATCCCCGTGCTTGCGCCTGGCGAACAAATCACAGGAGAGATACTTGACTATATAGAATATGCAAAAAGCAAAGGTTGCAGCATGACAGGACCTGAAGATTCCTCAATTCAGCACTTAAACGTGCTTAAATAGGAGAAATGACTATGGAAATGTGGTTCAGTGAATTTCACACAAAAGACGTTAAACATTCTATCCGAGTTACACGGCATCTGTACGCCAAAAAGAGTGAATACCAGCAGATTGATATCTTTGAAACCCCTGAATACGGACGCGTTCTCACACTTAACGGCAATGTACAGCTTACAGAACGCGATGAATTTATCTATGACGAGATGATAACACATGTTCCAATGGCAGTTCACAAAGCAATTCAGGATATTCTGGTTATAGGCGCAGGAGATGGCGGTGTTGTACGCGAACTGACACGCTATGACCGTGTAAAACGCATAGACCTTGTTGAAATGGACCCTCAGGTCGTTGAAGCATGCCGTGAATTCCTTCCTGGGAATGCATGCAGAATGGACGACAGCAGAGTTCATATCTTTTTTGAAAACGCGCTGCGATTTATAAGGCGCTGTGAGGCTGAATACGACCTCATTATAGTTGATTCCACAGATCCTTTCGGTCCTTCCGAAGGACTATTTACAAGAGAATTTTACGGAAGCTGCTATAACGCTCTAAAGGATGACGGTATCATGGTAAATCAGCAGGGCAGCCCATTCTATGCGCATGATGCGGAGGCCATGCAGCGCAGTCATAAACGTATAGCCGAAACTTTTCCGATCAGTAAAGTATATCAGGCACATATCCCCACTTACGCAGCAGGTTACTGGCTTTTCGGATTTGCAAGCAAAAAATATCATCCAACTGACGATGTCGACCAAAAAGGATGGCTGGCACTTAACATGCATACACGTTACTATACGCCGCGTCTGCACATAGGCGCCTTTGCCCTTCCTGCTTTCCTTGAAGAAATGCTGCTTGAGGTTGAAAACAGATGAGCCTTAAGCCGAATATTGAAACATTTATAGGATGCGAAAGCTCATATGAGGCAGCAAAAGTTGTACTGTTCGGCGCACCGTTTGACTCCACCACCTCTTTCCGCCCTGGCGCAAGATTTGCCTCTGCTGCTATACGCCATGAGAGTTTCGGGCTGGAAACTTACAGTCCCTATCAAGACGCTGATATAACAGACTTTAACGTGTTTGACAGCGGAGATTTGGAGCTCAGTTTCGGCAGTACGGAAAGCGCACTTTCAGACATAAAAGAGAGGGCAGATACAATTCTTAAAGATAAAAAACTGCCCTTTTTAATCGGCGGCGAGCATCTTGTAACGCTTGGCAGTGTACGTGCTGTGTATAAATATCATCCTAATATGCACATAATACATTTTGACGCACACGCTGACCTGCGTGACGATTATCTAGGCACAAAACTCAGCCATGCATGCGTTATGCGCCGCTGTCACGATATATTGGGAGACGGCCGCATTCACCAGTTCTGCATACGCAGCGGAGAACGTGAAGAATTCCGCTTTGCCGAAGAGCATACCGATATGCATATGCTAACGCTTGACGGACTGAAAGAGACGGTCAATGCGCTTAAAGCAAAAAACACGCCTGTTTATGTCACTGTGGACCTTGACTGTCTTGACCCTTCGATTTTTTCAGGAACAGGCACCCCCGAAGCCGGAGGCATAAGCTTTATGGAACTTTTAAATGCACTGCGTACAGTTGCTGAATGCAATATAGCAGGCGCAGACATCAACGAGCTTGCGCCAATGCTTGACCAGTCAGGCACTTCTACTGCTGTTGCATGTAAAGTTTTAAGAGAGTTTCTTTTAGCAATTCTGAACAAATAAATCACATAAAAGGAGTAGCAAAAAATGAGCAGAGTTCTAGTTATCGGCTGCGGCGGTGTTGCAAGCGTCGCTATTTCAAAATGTTGTCAGGTCAGCGAGGTATTCACTGAGCTGTGCATAGCATCACGCACAAAATCAAAATGTGACGCTTTAGCTGAACAGCTGACACCGAAGACCTTGACAAAAATCACAACAGCACAGGTCAATGCTGACAACGTTGACGAACTTGTCGCACTCATCCGCAATTATCAGCCTGACCTTGTTATGAACATAGCACTTCCCTATCAGGATTTGACAATTATGGATGCCTGTCTAATCTGCGGTGTCAATTATATGGATACTGCAAACTATGAGCCTGAAAATACAGATGATCCCAAATGGCGAGCAATCTACGAAAAACGCTGCAAAGAAGCGGGATTCTCTGCTTATTTTGACTATTCATGGCAGTGGGCATACCGTGAAAAATTTGAAAAAGCCGGACTTATCGCTTTGTTAGGCTGCGGTTTTGACCCCGGTGTTACACAGGCATACTGCGCTTACGCGAAAAAACATGAATTTGATTCCATAGACACCATCGATATTCTAGACTGCAACGGCGGAGACCACGGCTACCCCTTTGCCACAAACTTCAACCCTGAAATAAATCTGCGTGAAGTCAGCGCACCGGGCAGTTATTGGGAAAACGGTCATTGGGTAGAAATTCCGGCAATGTCCGTAAAACGCGAATACAACTTCGATCAGGTCGGGCAGAAAGATATGTATCTGCTCCACCATGAAGAAATAGAATCACTTGCCTTGAATATACCCGAAGTACAGCGTATACGCTTCTTTATGACCTTCGGACAGAGTTACCTGACACACATGAAATGTCTGGAAAATGTCGGTATGCTCTCAACAACTCCTGTAATATTTGAAGGAAAAGAAATCGTACCGATACAGTTCCTCAAAGCGCTTCTGCCAGACCCTGCAAGCCTTGGGGCTCGTACACACGGCAAAACAAACATCGGCTGCATATTTACAGGGAAGAAAAACGGCGAAAACAAGACCTATTACATCTATAACATATGCGACCATCAGGAATGCTACCGCGAAGTCGGCTCACAGGCGATTTCCTACACCACAGGTGTTCCGGCAATGTGCGGTGCGCTAATGATGCTCACGGGAAAATGGACAACCATTGGTGTACATACCGTAGAAGAATTTAACCCTGACCCGTTCCTTGATGCTCTGGACAAATACGGTCTGCCACGCAGTGAAAGTCACTCTCCTGTTCTGATTGACTAATGCCGGCAGAAGAAATCCGCGCACCGTTTGCTGCACTTTGCGGCAAAAATCCGTCAAAACTTTTTGCGGAAATTCCAACGCCTGCGTATATTCTTGATGAAACTCAACTGCGCCGAAACGGAGAAATCATTTCAGGCGTGGCACAACATACAGGCGCTAAATTTCTGCTTGCTCAGAAAGCGTTTTCAAATTACGACCTTTATCCGCTGCTTTCAGCTTACCTAACAGGAACAGAAGCAAGCGGACTCTTTGA
The DNA here is from genome assembly GCA_045642025.1 of Synergistaceae bacterium. GTDB lineage: Bacteria > Synergistota > Synergistia > Synergistales > Synergistaceae > Equadaptatus. Next base: position 8,430 of record JAZUIB010000043.1, on the reverse strand, counting down.
AGCACGTTTAGGCGCAGAAGAAATGCACGGTAAAGAGGTGCACGTTTACTGTTCTGCATATAGAGAACAGGACTTTAACGAGCTGTTGCAGTATGCTGACCATATCGTATTCAATTCTCCTCAGCAGCTGAAAAAATTCGGACCTTCCGCAAAAAAAGCCAGCAAATCCATTGGGCTGCGCGTTAATCCCGAATGTTCCACACAGGAAGGGCATGAAATATATGACCCATGCTCACAGGGCAGTCGTCTTGGAACAACCAGACAGCAATGGGACACGCTGATGACAGACGAATTGTGCACAATGCTTGACGGGCTTCACTTTCATACCCTCTGCGAACAGGATTCTGACGCACTTGAAATCACGCTGAACGCACTTGATAAAAAATTCGGTGAGATACTTCCCCGCATGAAATGGCTGAATTTCGGAGGAGGACACCACATTACACGCCCGGGATACAACATACAAAGGCTTGAACACTGCATACAATATGCGCAGGAAAAATGGAGCGTTGAAATTTATCTTGAACCTGGCGAAGCGTGGGCGCTGAACGCAGGATACCTCGTCACCCGCGTGCTTGACCTTCCGAAAAACGGAGACACACAACTTGCGATACTCGATATGAGCGCAGCCTGTCACACGCCTGACGTTATAGAAATGCCCTACCGTCCACCGCTTTACGGCGCAGGAGAAAACACAGAAAAAACATTTGTTTACCGACTGGGCGGTCCAACCTGCCTGTCAGGCGACATAATCGGCGATTACAGCTTTGACACACCTTTGGAAGACGGACAGCTTTTGACATTCGGCGACATGGCAATTTACACAACCTGCAAAAACAACACATTCAACGGTATGCCGCTGCCCGATATATGGATACTGACAGAATCCGGGAAACTTGAAAAATTGACAGATTTCGGGTATCAGGATTTCAAAAACAGACTCGGCTCAAAGAAAAAATACTAATAACAAAAAGCACAGGAGAACATTTTCCCTGTGCTTTTTGTTTACCTCTTACAGACTAAATTCTAATATAATATCTTTCCTGAACTGCTGCAGTCAAAGCAACCGCACAAACTATTCCGGCACTGTATTTAACATCAATTAAATTCAGAGTAAACGGAAAAGCAAATAACAATGCACCTGACAATTTATTAAGCCGAGTATGTAAAGCTGTTAGTTCATGATGATTGCAAAAATGAACAATAATATTGCTGACCTTTATAAACGAAATAATAGCAACCGCAACCCATATACAACCTGGCAGTTTAAGCACAGGCAAGATTTTAACCATGCAAATTACCAAAAATACAATGTCCGCAAACGTATCAAATTTTGCGCCAAAAGCAGATACAGTACAACTTCTCCGCGCTATTTCACCGTCAATAATATCAGAAACACCGGCAACTAAATACAAAACATTAAATGCGTGAGAAAACACTTCACAAAATAACAGGGCAAAACTGCATAAAATTCTAACAGAAGTTATATAATCCGCTGTGCGGAACTTATCTGTTTTTTGACACAAAACCTTTCCAAACAAATCGAGGACCTTTTTCTCCATCTTTCCCTGTAGGAATAAAACCGGATTTTTCAAGCACTCTTCGAGACGCGATATTATCACACTCGGTTTCGGCTTCAACTCGTGTTACCCCGGGCTGAGCAGATGCCCATTTTACAACCACAATTACAGCCTCTGTTGTGTAACCCTTGCCGCAATACTGCGGCATAATTCCATAGCCGATTTCCACACACCCATCCGATAATCCTTTAAAACAATATTCACCTATAGCTTCTCCCGATTTTAATCTGATAACCCAAACAGCATACCATTGCCGCTGTTCAGGATGTGCCGTACATTCTGAAAGCATCTCTCTGTAAGCTGCATTCATTTCCTCATCTGCCTGCTTTTCAATAAGCAAACGCATTTCCTCGTCAGATGCGATACTTATGTTCAATCTGTCTGTTTGAAGCAAAGCCTTTGTTTCTGCCAAGATCATAAATTACCAAATTAACAACTTGTTAAAACAGCCACCGTTTCAACGTGCCCTGTCTGCGGGAACATGTCAAAGGGCTGGGCAGACACAAGTTTATATTTACCGCTTTCGATAAGGATTCTGCAGTCTCTGGCAAAGGTCGTAGGATTACAGGAAACGTAAATTATATTGCGCGGTGAAATTTTTAGAATTGCGTTAAGAACAGTTTTGTCACACCCTGTACGAGGCGGATCAAGAACTATAGCGTCAAATTTCTCATCTGAAAGTTCAGCGGAGATTTTTTCAGCCGTATCTTCATAAACAGCGATATTGTCAAGATTATTCAGTTTAGCGTTGCACGCAATATATTTTGACGCCGCGCGCCAGCTTTCAACCGCGGCAACCTTTTTTGCGTTTTCAGCAAGAAAACAGCTCAAAGTGCCTGTGCCCGCATAAAGCTCAAGGATATTTTCCGCGCGGCATTCCTTGGCTTTTTCAGCCGTATATTTATACAAATTCAAAGCCTGTTCGCTGTTTATTTGAAAGAAGGAAGAAATTTCAGACACAAAGCTGAACTTTTCAAACGTCTCTTTGAGCTCCTGTCTGCCGAATATGCGGCGAAAGACACCGCCCCAGATAAAATTACCCTGCGCGTCATTCTTGTTCAATACAAGGCCGCTGAGAGCTGAAATACGTTCGATCGCGGCAAGGGCAGCCTTTTCTTTTTCATTAGGAAAACGGTTGACTACGACACTGCCAATAAATTCGCCGCTGAATTTTGCAAAGCGCAATACAATGTGCCGTATAAAGTTGCCGGCATTTTTCGGCTGTTTTTCATCATACCCGTTGAATTTTCTGTCTTCAAAATACTGTTTCAAAAGGAGAATTTCGCGTTCAATTTCAGAAAAAAGCACCGGACACGCTTTAAATTCTACAACATCATGACTGCGTTTTTTATAAAAGCCAAGTTTAAAACGGCTTTTGAAATCTTTTTGCGCAGGAAGAGAGGCTTTATTTCTGTAATGCCATTCGGAAGGAGATGCTGCACAGTCAAAAACAGGCGGATTTTCAATTCCTCCTATGCGTGAAAGAGCGTCATAAACAGTCTGCGTTTTAAGCTTCAGCTGTGCCGCGTAATTTATGTGCTGCAGCTGACAGCCGCCGCATTTTCCGAAATCTGCGCAGCGCGGTTTAATTCTGTCCGGAGAATCGTTAAAGCGCTTCAGTACCTTTGCTATGCCATATTTTTTCTTGAGCGTCACAATTCTTGCCGACACCTTTTCGCCAGGCAAAGCATCCGGAACAAACAGGACAAAATCATTTTCGCCGACACGCGCAATGCCTTCTCCCTCGTTATTAAGCCCCGTTATACTTACTTCTAAAATATCACCCTGCAACATATTATTTATTCTTTGAAGGGCCGATATCAGGCTCTCTCAAATAATTTCCGCGAACTTCCTCGGGCAGAACAGCTGTATCGGCATATTTTTCACCCACAAGGGCAATCGCACCGTCAGGCGCATACTCACGCTCTGCCTTTGCGTTGGAAAGTGCCGCAAGGTCTTCATACAAACATACGTCTGAACCAATCAAAACAGCCTCAGGCAACTCATTCAGTTTATGCGCGAAATCTACGGCCGCCATAAAACAGGGCTCAAGCAGTGACGATACATTTCCGTTTTCAGCCTTGTAAACCGCGGCATAAACGGCATCTCCGCGCGCCTTAAGCAGCGGCGCATAAATACCGTCATTTTTACAAAAATCAAAAGCAAGCGTTTCAAGCGTTGACACCTGAATTACCCTTTTGGATGCAGCCTTAGCAAGCGCGGCTGCATAAGCTATTCCCGCGCGAATGCCTGTGTAGTAACCAGGGCCGGTAGCTGTACAAATAAAATCTATCTCACAAAGCGTTTTGCCTGCTGCGTTCATAACAATATCAACAGCCTCAGGCAGAGCCTCAGACTGTTTTTTGCCAAGCATCTGTTCAGAGTGTGCAAGCACACACCCGTTTTCGCTGACCGCCGTACAGGTCCATTTTGTAGTTGTGTCAATTCCAAGAATAACCATTGTCTTATTCCTTTATTCAGCAAATTTGCGCAAAAGCTCTTCCACTCTGTCTCCAAGCGCTTCAAACGTTAAAAGACGGCCGTTTTCGTCTGTCTGTTCAAAAGTGATTTTAAGCACGTCACGAACAGGTATATTTTTCCAATGCTCCGACCATTCGACAACGAGCAGACAGCCGTCATCAAGATAATCTTCAAGTGCAAGACTATCCGCCTCACGTTCTGTTTCCAGTCTGTAAAGGTCAGCGTGGATAAGCGGCGGCAGAGTGTCATATTCATTGACAAGGATAAACGTGGGGCTCTTGATTTTGTTTGCGCCAAGAGCATTCCCAATACCCTGCGTAAGCCGCGTTTTCCCCATGCCGAGGCCTCCGTAAAGCAAAATGGCAAGTCCGCCGTACGCAATACTGCCGAGACGTCTGCCAAACTCAAACGTCTCCTGTTCGCTGCTGCTCTTCAGCTGCAATTTACTTGAGTACACAGGGCAGCACCTCTGCAATTTCGCGCGCAAGAGCGCCGCGAAGACCGTATTTAGCCTCAAGCACTTCTCCGGCAGCAGCGTGTGCAAGTGCAGCCGCCGTAAGGGCATCAAAAATATTCATTCCAGATGCGGCAAACGCGCTGATAACACCGCTCAAAACATCTCCAGAGCCCGGAATAGCCAAAGCTGCAGAACCTGCCATAATTTTGCGTATATCGCCGCCTGAAGCGACTAGTGTATTTTTACCTTTAAGCAACGCAGTTCCATATTTTGCTGCAAGCATTAAAACTGCCCTCTGCCTGTCTGCCTGCACCTCATCTGCAGACAAATCGAGAATATGCGCGGCTTCTCCGGCATGAGGCGTAACAGCGATATTACAGCCTCTTAAAGAATAATCGGGAAGAAACCACAAAGCGTCGGCATCAAGTATCAAAGGCTTATGCCATAAAGCCGCAAATCTCTCAAGAGTTTTGCCAAGTCTATTCTCTCTGCTGATTCCTGGGCCGAAAATCGCTGCGCTGCAGCGTTTCTCCCATTGATTTACAGCTCTGAACAGCGACTCAGCGCTCAAAACTCCGTTAAGGCTTTTAACCGGCGCAATAATTGCCTCAGGCAAAAATGAGGCGGCACTGTCTGCCATAAAATCAGGTATGGCAAGCACAACATAACCTGCGCCTGCGCGAAGAGCGCCGAGAGCCGCAAGCATAGGCGCGCCTCTGTAATTAAAACTGCCGCCGCAGACGAAAACTCCCCCACGGTTTCCTTTGTGGATATCATCAGCAAGCGACGGAAGCAATGCGTGAAGTCTGTCTTTTCCGTACTCAGTAACAGTTGTCATCTACTCACCCTCTGCAACAACAAACGCAGCCGCGCAGTCATTTTCGTGGGAAAGAGAAAGAAAAACTCTCGAAACACCGTCAGGCAGCTGCTTATTTAACACAAATTCAGGACCATTTTCTGTGCGTTTTACAAAAACATCATTCACACCGAGCTTCCACAAACCGCATTTCAAAGCCTTGGCAAGAGCTTCACGCGCGGCAAAAGAAGCTGCGTAGTGTTCTTCCGGACACGCCGAATTTTCCGCATACTCAATCTCCTCAGCAGAAAATACCCTTTCCGTAAAACCTTTCCTTTCAACGGCGGACTTCATTCTGCTTATACTGCACAAATCAATTCCGATGCCCTTTATCACATATATACCTCTCTCAACTGTCAACATTATACCGCTTAACTCCTGCCGTCCAAAAAACAAAAGACCACAGAAAATACAGAGCGTAACGGCAACAAGCGCAGGCTGCAGGACTTTAACGGCAATGCTGCACTTCCGCCTCTAATACTATCACAAAAATATAAATTGTTGCAGTATAATAAAAATAAGGGTAAAATTTATAGCAGTTGTGCGAGAGTGGTGAAACTGGTATACACGCAAGACTTAGGATCTTGTGCCTTCGGCGTAGGGGTTCAAGTCCCCTCTCTCGCACCAAAGAGGTTAATTTTATGGACTTCGAATACACTATACAAGACCTTGTCAGCCTTATTCAGCAGCTCGAACAAACAAAAACCTTAAAGTATGACAGAGACTTCAAGGCGCTTCTTTCATGTGAAGACCCCGAACTTCACCAGTTGCTGTACGTGACAGCACACAAAGTTACACTGGCACACTTCGGCAGACGCATATATCTGCGCGGACTGATCGAATTCTCCAACTACTGCAAAAACAACTGCTACTACTGCGGACTACGCGCTGGAAACACAGAGCTTAAACGCTTCCGCCTCACAAAAGAAGAAATAATCAAAAGCTGCGAATACGGCTACCAAAAAGGCGCAAGAACCTTCGTACTGCAAAGCGGCGAAGACCCGTATTTCACAGACGATATAATCTGCGACATTATAACTTCAATAAAAACGCGATTTTCCGACTGCGCGGTAACACTTTCAATCGGCGAAAAAACAAAACAAAGCTATCAGCGCTACTATGACGCAGGCGCTGACAGATATCTGTTGCGGCAAGAATCTTCTCATCCCGAATACTACATGCAGCTGCACCCAAAAGAAATGTCCTGCCAAAAACGCCTGCAATGCCTCAGCGACCTCAAAGAAATCGGTTATCAAGTTGGCGCTGGCTTTATGATAGATTCACCCTATCAGACAGTCCAAGACATAATAGGAGAAATGAAATACATAAAATCCATCAACCCGCAGATGGTGGGCATAGGCCCCTTTATAGCAAACAGCCGCACACCGTTCAAAAACTTCCCAGACGGCAGCGCCGACTTAACACTTCGCGTAATAAGCATGCTGCGCCTAATGCTTCCTGATGCCATGATACCGGCGACAACCGCTTTAGGCAGCATTTCGGAAGACTGCAGAATATCTGCCTTCTTTGCCGGAGCAAACGTAATAATGCCCAATATATCACCAGAAACAGCAAAAACAGAATACAGAATATACGACGGGAAAACAGATACAGACATAGACACACTCAAAGCAGACATCACAGAACAAGGCTTTGAAATAGTAACAGACAGAGGCGACCACAAAGAATTTCAGCAGCAGCAAACAACATCTCCCATAAAACACACGGAAGTGATGGAATGAAAAACATACGCATAACAGCAATTGCAGCCCTAATAATAACACTTACCGCAACTACGCTCCATGCGGCAGAATTTGAAATACGCATACCATTCCAAAAAGGGGCAAAAGCCGTTGCGGTACGAGAAGGATACGCGCCGACAGAAATAGGCAAAGTCATAAAAATTCCCTCTGCTACACGCTACCCTGCCTACACGGCAAGCGCATGGGGCAAAGAAAGCGCTGTCTGCGCAACCGCTGTCAACGCTCTGCACATACTCGTCTCATTTGAAAAAGGACACGGCAGAACAATCAGCATAATACCCCAAGAAACAATAGCCCCTGCGGCAAAAGCAGGAACATCTTTCATACTCTCCGCAAAAGCAGGAACAGCTTGCTTCGGCGCATGGACTCCACCTGTAGGCACAGAAGTTGTACTCAGAAACGAAGCAGGAGAAGAAAGAAAACTCTCCGCCGAAAAATTCATACAGCCTGGCGAAACACTTGTCATAAAAGTAAAAGAAAACTGCCAGACACACTACGTTGAAATAGAAAACCGCCCCGGAGGCAGAGTCATAGAACTCGGCAACAAAGGCTGTGTAATAATAGGCCGCGTCATACGTCCGCTTGCTGGAACCGGCAGATTTCAAGGAACAAAATTTCAAAGCAGAGGCATGCTCCGAGCAAACCACCCCGGAGTAATCGACTACAGCACATCAAAAATCGGAACAATAGGCGGATTTCAAATAATACCGTGGGATCACGCTCTCACCTCAACAGAAATGCAGGGAGCGTGGGCACAAACACAATGGCTTATAATAGGCCCTGCAGACGGAAAATCACCTATGGGCGGCACTTCTCCGCTCTTTGACAACAGCCTCATTCCCGGAGTAAACCGAGACCAAAAAGAAGAACTCTGGGATTTATGGTCAACAATAGGCAGACAATCACCGCTACGCGTACGAATAAACGGAGGTCCGTGGCAGGAAATACCAGAAACAGCAGGCAAACAGGACAGAGCACTTGAAAAAATAACACACCTCAGAATCTACTACCCAACAACCGAATAACATCTCCCAAAAACGGCGGCATTTGCCGCCGTTTTTTAACAGCCATATACAAAATCAACAAAATTACTAAAAAAACGCAAAAAAATGAAAATTTTTATGCCGCATATCTGCAATTATACCGCTCACAGCACTCCGTATTTGAAAACACCCCCTGATTTTTGCATTTGTTTTTCATTTATTTTTCATTTCATTTGCAATTTTTGACTTTGTGAATTTTTCACAATGCGGCATAAAGTCAGTATGCAGCTGACTTTATCCGCTGTTGTCT
>JAZUIB010000042.1:0-52303 GCA_045642025.1 Synergistaceae bacterium | reverse complement strand
CAACGCGGGCGTGAGCTTCAAGTTCGGCAAGGGCGAAACGGCAAAGACGCGCGCAGAGCTTCAGAAACAGGTGAAGTATCTGAACGAGAAGAATCAGGCGCAGGATGCTGAAAACGCTGCACTCAAAGAGAAGATTGCGGCACAGGACGAAGAAATCAAGGCGCTCAAAGAAGGTCTTGAGGAGCTGAAGAAGCTTATAAAGAAATAATATTCAGCAATATAGCAGGCGGCGGCTGTTGCAGCCGTCTGCCTGCCTGTCTGTCTTTGTTTTGCAGAGGTATACCTTGCAGTGCGTACGAGGCAACTCTCCCCCATTGATGTCCTGCACTGGCAGAGTGCAGCCTGCAAAGGAACAAAGGCAAGCCAAAGACGCCGGATTCCGCATATTTGGAGCGGAATGACAGAGAAAAAAGGAAACTATGGTTGCACCCGTTTTGTATAGTCTTCTCGTGTTTGCCGCGGAAACCGGCGTCGTTACTTGGAAAAAGCGAATTACTAAGCACCAATGACTAATTATCATAGGAAGTAGATAGAAGAAAGTAGGAGGTAGAAAGTAGAAAAAACTACTACCTACAAACTACAAGCGAGGTACGAGCGCCCTACAAACAAAAAGCTAAGCGAGTGGTAAGCATTAAGCAAAAAATGTTTGTCTCACTGCGGGACGCGAAGCGTCAGCGCAGTGTCCAGTGACTTTACGGGCGAAGCCCGTGAGGTTTTAAAAGAAAACACCACGGGATAGTCTGCGCTAAGTTCTTGACAAACTTCCACACGTTCCAGTTTTTAGAGAAAAAGCAAAACAGTTGATATTTCAGCAAAACTGCCGTAATATGTAGTAGCGGCTGTGTTTGCGGTAAATAATGTGACCATCATAAACGGAAGCAGCGCAGCGGCAGGTCTGTAGCGTTATCGGAATATTATTTTCAGGAGGAAATGGGTATGGAAGAATTTACAAACGGAACGTCTGTCGAAACTGCTGAAATGCAGGAAACGGAAATAAAGTCGAGAAGGACAGATAAAAAAAGCAAAAAGCAACGTTTGTTTAAAGGATTGGTCCTTGTTGCTGTTATAGTACTTCTGTTATGTAATCTGCTTGGACTCTGTTGCAGAAAATATGATTATGCCATAATGTTCTCTGAAAACGCAGTAGTCACGCTGAATGAAATTAAACAGGGTGACTGGGAAATTATAAATGCGCGTTGGGCATCAAACGCAAGAGGGGTATGGAATTATGAATTTGTTGTACGCCGCAAAGCTCCGCTGTTCGGAATATTCGGTAAAAAACCTCCGAAACAGCAGACAATGCCGCAAATTAAAAGATCTGCACCTCAGCCTAAACCGCAGGCACAGCCTGCACCTCAGCAGAAACCACAAGCTCAACCTGCGCCGAAGGCCGGAGCGCCGAAAAAATAGCGAAAACAACATAGTGAAAAAAGAGAAACCGTTTATCCGGTTTCTCTTTTTTTAACAGTTTATTTGTTGCTGAACTGGTTATCTTGTCCACCCTCCGACAGTTGACGTGAGTTCGGGGGTCCAGTTAAATCGTCTCAGTCTCATGCCGTTCTGATTTGTTTCCAACTCACATACAGAGCAGTAATGCATGGGGTAGTAGAAAACGTTGTTGAGATTAAAGTCAAAGTAATGGCAAAGCAGGGTCCAGATAGTGCCGCCGTGCATAACAATAAGCACGTCCCCGTTTGTTTCTTCAAGAATTTTTTCAAGCGCGTTTACTGCGCGTGTCTGTACTTGTTTGAAGGTTTCACCGCCGGGGCAGCAGCAGTCGGCAAATTCAACACCCGGACGCTCAAAGGTTTCAGCCCATTTGCTACGTACTTCATCAAAGGTTTTCATTTCCCAGTCACCCATAAAAATTTCTTCAAGACCTTCAGCTGTTTTAATGCTTTCTTTGCGGCCGGGGAACATAAGTTCAGCGGTCTGACGTGCGCGAAGCATGGTGCTGGTGTATATGTTTGTTGGGTTAATGCCAAGTTTTGCACCGAGCGAACGAGCGTGCAGGGTACCGTCGTAACTGATCGGAAGGTCTGTGCCGCCGCCGTAATATATACCGGCTGCAACGTCGGGGCTTGCGTGTCTTACAAGATAAATGCTTCTTGCGGTCTGTTCGTCCATAATATTCACCTCGCCTATATTTTACACGGAAAAAAGAACAATTGCGCAAATTTTTTCTATAGTATAAAATATATCCGTTAATAGCAGACAGTAGAGGAAAGAGGTGCGGTTATGGGAAGAGCAAATGTTGAGAAATCAATAATTTTTATGTACGGAGAATATATGAATTCAACTAATATGAAATTTCATTGCTCGGACGCGCTTTGCTCCGGTATGGCAAAGTTGTCCGGTTTTCGTTTTATCATAAACTCACGCGGGGTAGCGGCAATAGTTCCGGACGCAGGAAGCGAAGTTCAGGGAGTGCTTTGGCGCGTAACGCCGTTTGACGAAACAAGTGTGGATAAAACACTTGGCTGCAACGCTGACGAGCCAGAAAAATCACGCTGCAGCAAAACTGTGCTCACCGTTCATACAAGCGCCGGAATGCCGGTTGAAGCCGTTGTGTACGCAGAAAAAGACATAACGCCGGGCGAGCCTGCGCAAAGTTATATGCAGAAGGTAATCGCTGGCGCTGCGGAGCATGCGGTTGAAAAGAAATATATTGACGAGGTTTTGCGTCAGTATAAGCCAAAAATCAAACGCGAAACGTTTACAACATACTAGAAGATAAGGGCGCACATAGCACTTTGCACTTAGCACTTAGGAAAAGACGAAAAGCGTTAAGGGCGCGCGTATAAAAACAACAAAAGGATTTATACGAGGGTGGTAAAATGCGAGGACTTATCGCATATAACAGGTCTTTGGATCTTGTTGAAGAAATATACCGGCTTACACGAAAGCTGCCTGAAGACGAAAAGTTTGGCTTATGTTCCCAAATGCGGCGAGCTGTTACGTCAATACCGCTGAATATTGAGGAAGGACAGGCACGCAATACGGACAAAGAATTTGCAAATTTTTTGTTTATAGCAAGAGGTTCAAAATCAGAAGTGAAAGCACAGCTTGCTATATGCGAGCGGCTTGGTTTTCTTACAAAACAGGATACGAAAAAAGCAGGGCAAATGCTTGAGGAAGTTGGAAAACTTATCAACGGTTTGTTAAACAAACTTGATTTTTAAGAGATTCACGGCATCTGTGTCTGCATTCCCCGCTTTCGGATTTGTTATTTTCGTATCTCGAATAGATTAATTTTTGACTTGTGTCTTTGGAATTACTGTTACTAACGCAAAATGCGCCTTTATGGTTTTTGTTTTCTAAGTGCAAAGTGCTATGTGCTATGTGCGCCTTTAAGATTTTAATATGCGTCTCCGTAGCTCAGCTGGATAGAGCATCCGCCTCCTAAGCGGAAGGTCAACGGTTCAAATCCGTTCGGGGACGCCAGTTTTATATTTGTGAGGATATGTTTTGATGTACAAACTTGCTGTTTTCGATATGGACGGAACTATTCTTGACACACTTGATGACCTAGCAGCCGCTATCAATCACGGTCTGCAGTATTTCGATTTGCCTGTGCATACGACGGAGGATGTCAGATGGTTTGTCGGAAACGGCATGCACAAACTTGCGGAACGCGCGGTGCCGAAGGGCAGTTCGCAGGAAATGATAGAAAAAGTGTTCGCAGAGATGCACCGCTATTACAAGGACCACTGCGCAGACAGTACGAAGCCGTACGATGGTATTCCTGAAATGCTTAAAACGCTGAAGGCGCATGGTGTGCTTACCGCCGTTGTTTCCAATAAGGCTGAATATGCGGTGAAGAGCCTGTGCAGGGATTATTTTGACGGTCTGTTTGATTATTCGGCAGGTGACGCGGAAGGGCGCAGGATTAAGCCGTATCCCGATATGGTCGAGGCTGTTCTTGAACAGGCGGGTGTTGGTAAAAGCGAAGCCGCGTATATAGGCGATTCCGACGTTGATGTACAGACAGCACACAATTCGGGACTGTTTCCAATTATGGTTGACTGGGGCTTCCGCGGCGAAGCGTTTCTCAAAGAACATGGCGCAAAGCTTATAGTTCACTCACCAGAGGAAATTCCGCCGCTTCTCGGTGTTGCGGATAAAGACTGAAGAAAACACACGTTCGGGAGGGATTGAAATGGCAGAAACAAGACCGTACGTTTCATGGGAATTTATGAATTCGTTTATGATTGACGCGTTCAAAGCCTACGGTGTGCCGGAAGAGGACGCGAAAATATGTGCGGATGTGCTTCTTGAAAGTGACAGGCGCGGAATTGAAAGTCATGGCTGCAATCGTTTCAAACCTATCTACATTGACCGTATTGTAAAAGGTACGCTGCTTCCGGTAACAAACTTCGAAATTCTTAAGGAAACTCCGACAACGGTTGTCGCAGACGCGCACGACGGCATGGGCATGGTCGCCGCGTACAAGGTTATGTCTATGCTGCTTGAAAAGGCAAAAAAATATGGTATGGCTGGCGGCGCGATTAAGAATTCCACGCACTACGGTATCGCCGGATACTGGGCAACAATGGCAAGCAGACTGGGCATGATCGGAATAACCGGCACAAATGCGCGCCCGTCCATTGCCCCGACGTTTGGTGTTGAAAATATGATGGGCACAAACCCACTTACGTTTGCGCTTCCTACCGATGAAGAGTTTCCTTTCTGCATAGACTGTGCCACCTCAATCGTTCAGCGCGGTAAAATAGAATATTATGCCCGCGAAGGTAAACCAACGCCGGCAGGCATGGTTATTGCGCGCGATGGTTCCGTGCTTACCGACAGCGAGCAGATTCTTGAAGACCTTGTGAACAAAACAGCAGCACTTGCTCCTTTGGGAGGTGTAGGCGAAGAACTTGCAGGCTACAAGGGCTACGGCTATGCTGCGGTTATCGAAATTCTTTCGGCGGCGCTTGCCGGAGGCAAGTTCATGAAAGCACTCACAGGAATTGACGACGAAGGCAAGCCGCGCATGTATTCGCTGGGACATTTCTTCTTTGTTGTTGACCCCGATGCGTTTATGGGGCAGGATACGTTCAGAAAAACTGCGGGTGATATCTGCCGCGCGCTCAGAGCATCACAAAAAGCTCCGGAGGCAGAAAGAATATATACGGCAGGCGAAAAAGAGTGGCTTGCGTGGTGCGACCGAAAGGATAAAGGTGTTCCGGTAGGAGAAGCGGTACAGAAAGATTTAATAGACGTACGCGACGCGAAAAATCTGCCGTATACATTCCCGTTTGAGAAGATGGGAGAATAGATGTGCAGCGGTATAGGCGTATAAACAGTAATGTTCGCCGAAGCAGACAAATTTGAGCAAAACAAAAACTCCGTTTTCAGCGGAGTTTTTTCTATGGCTGTACGTCTGTATGCCTAAGCATTTTCTGTTTCTATCAGAAAACTGACGGGGCGGAAGCCGTCGTTGCAGGAAAGCATGGCAGAGTTAGGATTTTTCATCCAGCCGCCGTAAAAATCGCCGCCGCCTTCGGCAAGAGTTTTTACAAAAGGTTCAAGAGTTTTCCACGCTTCTTCGCAGAAGTTCTCAGGTTTCTCCGCATTTTTCGAAACAAACACGCTGCCCTCTGCCAAATCGCAGGCATGTTCAATCGGATTTTCGTATTTTTCCGCCAGGTCTGTGTAAAAAGCTTTGCGCACAACGGTTATTCTGACGTTTTTCATTATTTTCTGCCCTCCAGTATGCAGCGGCTTGCGCCGCCGATAATCATAACGCAGCCGAGCAGCTGCAGCACGGACATTCTTTCGCCGAGAAACAGCGAAGAGAAAACAATGGCAAAAAGCGGCTCCAAATAGCCGCTGACGGCTATTACCTGTGCCGGAAGTTTGCTGAGAGTCGTAAAGTAAAGGTAGCAGGTGAAGCCGGTGTTGACTGTGCCGAGCAGCAGAACAAGCAGCCACTGTGAAAGCCGTGCCTCAGGAACAGGCGGACGGCCTCCGGTAAGCAGCAGGGTGAAAACAATCGAGAAGAAACAGCAGGAACTCAGCTGCAGAACGGCGTTCTCAAAGCCTGTGATATGTTTTGACTGTTTGTTGCAGATTACCATGCCCGCATAGCAGAAGGCTGAGCTTCCGGCACACAGCAGACCGAACTTAATGTTTCCGCTGCCGCCTACTCCGCGGTTGAGAAACAGAACGCCGAAAAGCACAACAACCAAGTAAGCAAGTTTTCTGACAGTGAGCGTTTCTTTGAAGATTATCGGCGACAGGGCGATAACGATTACAGGACCGCAGTAGGTGAGAAGCGTTGCTACACCAACGTCTATGTGGCGGTAAGATTCGTACATCAAAAACCATTCCGTTGACTGCACGAATCCGGACAGCAGAATGAACATCAGATCGCGTTTATGCCGCAGGAAAGTGAACTTGTGTCCTGACAGCGTAAAAACGGTGAACAGCACAAGAACAGCCAAAATCGTTCTGTACAATACAATGCCGCAGCTCGGCAGATTTATGTAACGTGACAAAGTGCCGTTTGTCCCGAAAATTACAAGCGAAAACAGATGTTGTAACAGAGCTATACTGTCCATGGAAACCCCTCCGTGCGTATAACGGGCATAATTATAACGCTTTATTGTGCACTTTACATTTTTATATGATAAAATACAATTTCTATGTGAAAAACGCATGAGGGGTGCAGCTATGGCTACAGTACGCTGCGCAAAACGACGACGACAGCTGTTTTGCGCTTAAGACACAATTCAGTTTATAAAAGAAGTTATAAAATAATCCTAAAGGAGACAGTTGTATTATGGCAAAAAAACTCAAAAAAATAGTTCTTGCATATTCAGGTGGTCTTGACACATCCGTTATTATTCCATGGCTCAAAGAAAACTATGACAATCCAGAAATAGTCTGTGTCTGCGGCAACGTAGGTCAGGACGATGAAATTGTTGACCTCGAAGAGCGCGCGAAAAAGAGCGGCGCAAGCAAACTTTATGTCGAAGACTTAACAGAGGAATTTGTCAATGATTTTATTATTCCTACAGTCAAAGCCGGTGCTGATTATGAAGGTTACCTCCTGGGCACAAGTTTTGCGCGCCCGATTATCGCAAAACGCCTTGTCGAAATTGCGAAGAAGGAAAAAGCAGACGCAATCTGCCATGGCTGCACAGGCAAAGGCAATGACCAGGTGCGTTTTGAACTTGCGGTTATGCACTTTGCGCCTGAAATGAAGATTATCGCTCCGTGGCGTGAATGGGATATCGTCAGCCGCAATCAGGAAATTGACTATGCCGAAGCGCACAAGATCCCTCTCAAAATAAGCAGAGAAACCAACTATTCAAAAGACAAAAACCTCTGGCACCTTTCACACGAAGGCCTTGACATGGAAGATCCCGGCAACGAGCCGCAGCTCGAAAAGAAAGGTTTCCTCGAGATGTCTGTGTCACCGATCAAAGCCCCGAACAAACCGACCTATGTCACCATCAGTTTTGAGAAGGGCGTTCCTGTTAAACTCGACGGCAAAAAGATGACGGCAACGGAAATCATTCGCAAGCTGAATAAACTCGGTGGTGAAAACGGTATCGGTATTATCGACCTTGTTGAAAACCGCCTTGTCGGTATGAAATCACGCGGCGTTTACGAAACTCCGGGCGGAACAATTCTTTACAGAGCACACCAGGTGCTTGAGACGCTCTGTCTCGACAAGCTTACTGCGCACAAAAAACGCGAACTCGCAATTACGTTTGCAGATCTCGTGTACAACGGACTTTGGTTCACACCGCTTCGTGAAGCCCTGTCTGCATTTGTAGATGCCACGCAGGAAACAGTTACTGGCGATGTCAAACTCAAGCTCTACAAGGGCAATATTATGAATGCCGGCGTATGGTCGCCGTATTCACTCTACAGTGAAGATATTGCAACGTTTGACGAGGGCGGAGATTACCGCCAGGACGATGCAAGCGGTTTTATCAGACTCTATGGGCTTCCAACAAGGGTCAAAGCACAGTTGAGCGCCAAAAAGGCAGCGAAACCGGCAGCCAAAAAAGCATCGTGTAAGAAGTGCGTCTGCAAAAGAGATTAGAGTTTAATTTAAATTAAAGGCAGGAGATTTTCTCCTGCCTTAATTTTCGGGAGGGAATTGAAATGACGGTAAATGCGATAAAAATTACTGACAAAGACAACGTGGCAACAGTGATGCAGCATATATCCGCAGGTCAGGCAGTCTGCTGGAGTTTGTCCGAAAAAGCGGTTACTGCCGTGTCAGATATTCCGTTCGGTCACAAAATTGCGGTAAGAGCTGTTTCTGCCGGTGAGCTCATTTACAAGTACGGTGAAATAATAGGTGAGGCGACACAGAATATTCCGGCAGGTGCTCATGTTCACGTTTTAAATATCGACAGCAGACGCGCGAGAGGTGACAAAAATGAACTTTAACGGATATCTTCGCAGCGACGGTTCTGTCGGTATCAGAAATCATGTTCTTGTCCTTTCCTGCGTTTCCTGTGCAAACCACGTCAGCAGAAAAATTGCGGATGCCGTTGACGGAGCGTTCTGCTTCTGTCACGACACAGGCTGTACACAGGTTGGCTGTGATCTTGAACAGACACAGCGCACACTTGAAGGTGCCGGTAAAAATCCGAACGCAGCAGCAGTAATAGTTGTAAGTCTCGGCTGTGAAGGCGTGTCCGCCGAAAAGATTGTTGAAGCAGTGAAACAGACGGGGAAACCTGTCGAGCTTGTGAGAATTCAGAGCTGCGGCGGCACAACAAAGGCAATTGAAAAAGGTATTGAAATTGCAAAAGCTTTCCGTGCCGAAGCGGACAAACTCAAAAAAACGAAAGTTGATATGTCAAAGCTTGTTCTGGGACTTGAATGCGGAGGCTCTGATTTTACGTCAGGAATAGTGTCAAATCCACTTGTTGGTTATGTTGCGGATAAAGTCGTAAAACTCGGTGGCACGGTAATTCTTTCGGAAACCACGGAAATGATAGGTGCCGAGCATCTGCTTGCCGTGCGCGCAAAATCGCCCGATGTGGCAAAAAAATTGCTTGATGCAGTCGCGAATGTTGAGCAGCAGGCGAAAAACATGAACGAAGATCTGCGCGGCAGTCAGCCCACACCGGGTAACATAGAGGGCGGCCTTTCGACAATCGAAGAAAAATCGCTCGGCTGCCTTGCGAAGGCAGGCAGCACAGCAGTTAACGAAATGCTTGAATACGCGCAAATTCCTTCAGAAAAGGGGCTTGTGATTATGGACACTCCGGGTTATGATGTTGAGTCTGTAACGGGAATGATCGCTGGAGGGTCACAAATTGTCCTTTTTACAACGGGCAGAGGCACCCCTGTCGGCTCACCTTTGGCTCCGGTGATAAAGATTACCGGAAATGCAAAGACAGCGCAAATTATGGCTGAAAATATTGATTTTGACGCAAGCCCTGTTTTGGAAGGAAAAGAAAGTCTTGAAATAGCAGGCGAAAGACTCTTTGAACTTATGATGAGCGTGGTAAACGGCAATTTGAGCTGTGCCGAAAAACTGGGGCATTGCGAAGCTGCAATCACAAGAAAAGGACCAAGTTTTTAGGTTCAAAAAGAAGTATAGGCGGGCAGTCAGCCTATGGTTGTTGGAAGAGTTTTGATAGTGAAAATAAAAACGAGCCGTGTGTATCAGCACGCGGCTTGTTTTAACTCTTAATATCCGCTTTGGCAAATACCTGCCTGACCATACCCCAATGCCGCTATTTTTTCAGCGCCTTTTTAATAAGTTCTTTACGGAGAGCGGAAAGTTTGTGCGTCAGGTCAACGTAATATTCCTGCGGATTTGCGCTGCGCAGAATTTCAGGATATATCGTTTTCATCTGCGCTTCACAGAATGCCTTGCGTTCGTGGATATTCGGTAGCCTGTAAATTTGTCTGCCGTTTTCAAATACCTTTACGCGCAGATTTTTTACAGTGTAGTTGGTTATAGTTTTGCTTTTCCAGTCTTCTGTATGGCTTTCAAGTACAAAACTGTCTGTCGGAATTTTATCTTCGCTGAGGGCAATGACATCGCCGAGTGCGTAGCCGGTTTCTTTGTCGTAGAAGCGGTACATCTGTTTGAAGCCCGGGGTGACTGTTTTTGACGCGTCATTTGTGACTTTAATTTTTGGTATCAGGGTACCGTTCTGTTCAATCGCTACAAGTTTGTAAACTGCACCCACGCGTTCGTTTGCCGCTGCAATGTTGTCACCTGCGCCGAGAGAATCAAAACAAGCGCCTTGATGACGCAGAGAAAGGATCGTTTGTTCGTCAAGTCCGTTTGAAAGACAGATCGCAGTGTCTTTGAAGCCTGCTTCGTCAAGCATTTTCCGTGCCTGTTTTGACAAGTACGCAAGGTCTCCACTGTCAATTCTGATGCCTTTGAATTTATATCCGTTGGGAATAAGGAAGTCGCGCGCGACCTTTATTGCGTTCGGAACACCGCTTTTCAACACGTTAAAGGTGTCAACGAGAAACAGGCAGTTGTCTGGATTGCTCTTTGCATAAGACAAAAATGCGCTGTATTCATCGTCTGCGTCGCAGACAAGACTGTGCGCCATAGTTCCGAGCGCCGGAATGTCATAAAGTTTTGCCGCGAGTACGTTGCTTGTGCCGCCGCAGCCTCCGACGAAAGCATATTTGCTTGCTTCAACTGCAGACATGATTCCTCTTGCGCGCCTTGCGCCAAACTCCATAACCGGTGCTCCTCCAGCTGCTTCGCATATTCTTTTTGCCGCGGTGGTTACAAGAGTGCCGTGGTTAAACGCGGCAAGCAGCGCTGTTTCGCAAAGTTGTCCTTCGATGACATTGGCGCGCACGGTAATGACAGGCTCCTGCGGAAAAACAGGAGTACCATCCTCGACCGCGTAAATGTCGCCGGTAAATTTCAGTTCGCGCAGATATTCGAGAAAGGCATCCGAAAAACAGTTACAGCTGCGCAGAAATGCAATATCTTCTCCCGTGAAGGAAAAATCGTTTATATAATCAATAATTTCGTCAAGACCTCCGGAAACGGAATAGCCGCCTCCGAAAGGATTTGTTCTGAAAAATACATCAAAATATCCAACCTTTTCGGTTTCGCTGCGGTCAAAATAGGTCTGTGCCATTGTGAGTTCATAAAAGTCGGTCATCAGTGTTCGATTCATTGTCCGCGCCTCCTCCGTTTGTGTACGGAACAGTATACATCATTATTTCGCGGCTTGCACCAAAAATAATAATGTTGTAAAATGATGTTGAGATGGTAGAAAATATCCCATCACTTGTTTGTGTGTACAAATAATTTGTTTTTATTGCTGTAGGAGCGTGATGGAGATGAAGAAAAAACAAAATTTTAGTTTTGGACTGTGCAATATTATAAACCTCCGTGCACATCGTCAATGGCTGAATGTATTGATTATCACGGGAATGTTTGCGGCGCTTATACTGTCAGGCGGTTGCGGCGGAGGCGGCTCAAACAGTTCAAAATCCTCATCTATAGCGCAGGAAGAAAAAACGATAGCGGTTATAAAAGAAGAGGGAGAAAGTGACGCTGAAGCTGCCAAAGAGACAGAGGGGCTGATTAACCCAGATACCACCAAAGAAAAACAGCCTGAACAGAAACAGGAGCAGACAGAATCTGAGCAGTCTGCGTCTGAAGAAAAACAGCCCGAACAGAAACCGGAACAGTCAGAGAGCGAGCAACCGGTCAAACTGTACTACATTGTGCTGAGTGCAGCTTCAGAAGACGATGTAAGCGGTATTGAAGAAGTAATTATACCCGGCAACATAAGCAAAATAGAACAGGATTCATTTGACAACCGCTGGAGTTCCCTAAAAAAAGTAATCATAATGGATACAAACACGAAACTGAACAGCAAAGCGTTTAACGGATGTCCAAAACTTGAAGAAGTGTGCATAGCCGACGGAACGAGCAGCAATTATTTTGATTTCAAAAAATATGTCAACGATCACAAAGCTGATATCTACTCCTATTCCGATCAGGCTTTCTATAACTGTCCAAAACTTAAGTGTATAAGCTTCGGCAACGTAGCTCCGCCTGCCGATACTGCGTTTATTTCCGGCTGCGGGAGTGCGGTCGGAGGCACGATTATAGAAGCTCCTTATGCCAAATACAGCGAATACAGCAGCAGACTTGGTTCACGCTGCATAGTGAGACAGAAGACCTGGTCAGAAAGTCTTCCTGACACAATGCTCATAAACCAGATTTCAATTCCGGGAAGCCATGACAGTTGTACCTATCTGCTTGAGGAAGGAATAGTTCTCGGCACAAGATTTACCGACATGGGCAAAACGCAGACACTTACACTGGCACAGCAGCTGGAAAAAGGTGTCCGTTGTTTTGACCTGAGACCTTGCCATGAAGGCAGTTATGACAACATGATAATACATCACGGACTGATACCCTGTGCAATACAGTTCCATGAAGCAATCAGCGAAATATGCAATCACATCAAGGCCCATCCGCGTGATTTTGTCATAGTCATGGTCAATCATGAAGAGCCGGACGCGATCTATGACAGCAGCAACGGAAAAACAGACTATTGTGTTACCGGCGGCAACGTTGCGGAAGGCAACAGAGCCATACAGAACGAACTTGCGGTATGGAGTGAATATGCCGCGGAATTCAAGCCGGGCATGACAGTCAAGGATATGCGCGGCAAAATACTTTTCCTCTCGAGGGATTATATTGAAGACCAAAATCCTGTCGGCGCGTACTTAAGAAACTGGGGTGGGATGAAAAAAACTGCGTACATACAGGGCAAGAACGGAAGCGAAACAGTAACTCTATGCGTGCAGGACAAGTACAGCGTTTTTCGCGGTGACGACAAGTACGATGCAATAAAAACAGCGATGGATTATTTTGCAGAACTTGTACAAAACGACCATTCATACATCGGCTGGTGTATCAACCATACATCAGCATATATGTCGTTAGTTCCCAATTATCCTGCCGTTGCAAGCAGCGTCAACGGACGAACGGCAGAAGAGATAAGCAAAATGAACGGCCCCGTTGGTATAGTGGTAACAGACTATGCCGGAGAAGATAACCCGTATGAGCGGGAGTCCGTGTTTTATAATCCATACGGACAGACGCTTGTTGACGCCGTAATAAACCACAATTTCTAAGGCAGTACTGTAATGTTTGCAGTAAGAAGTATATAATAAAGACACCTTAGATTTCTACGTTACAAAGGAGAGATGCGTTATGGCAGCAAAAAAAGCAAAAGCCGAAAAAGCCGCTCCGAAAGCAGAGGAAAAAAAGGTTCGGTCTGAAGCGGCAGAAGTGAAAACCGAAGTAAAAAAAGCAGCGCCCACGAAATGCTGCGCGAAGAAGCCCGCAGCGAAGAAAGCCGAAGCACCGAAAAAGGCAATACCGGTAAAAAAGGCAGCGCCGAAGGAAACAAACATCTTCAAGGCAATTCAGAAAGCTGATCTGGCAAGTTTTACCACACTTGTTGCTTCACAGAAAAACAAACGCGGAGAATACGGCCGCACACCGCTTATGACAGTTTGTCTCATTCGTAGCAACCCGCGCATGACTGATGGCTCAAACTACGAAACACACCGCGTTACTACTGCCAAAGAAATCTACGACAAAATGTATCAGCTTTTGATTGACGCCGGTTGTGACACAAACGCGATGGACGATGCGGGTAATACGGCGCGCGAATACAACTACGGTGGTATACTTAACCAGATGCTTGCGGACTAAAAGTATCAAAAAAAGAACCGGTAAAACCGGTTCTTTTTTTGTTGTTTTTGTCCGATTTGTGTTTTATGGATAAAATCAGTTTTTATTATCTTCCGGGGTCTTGGCGAAACGGATATGAGTATGTATTGTATCGGTCACCGTAATACCGATACGCACTGTTTGTCTGTGCCGGTGTATAGAGCTGACCGTTTACTACAACACCTTCAGGTACCCTTTCTGCATATTCTGTGTTACGATATCCGTAACGCGAATATCGGCCGTAATTATATCTGTAATATCCAGGGTCCTGCCGATATCTGCCAGGATCTTGCCTGTATCTTCCAGGGTCTACTCTGACTGAATTTCTTGAAGAATTTGCAATTGAACTTATGAGCAGCCCTGTTCCCAGTCCAATAGCTGCTGCTCCCCATCCGGTGTTATACCATGCCGATCCGCCGCAGCCGTGATAATGATAATGGTAGTGTGGTCTGGCAAAAGCTGCTGTCGAAAGAATCATTATTATTGCTGTTGGCAAGGCAATGTACTTTACAATTTTTCTTCTGTTCATTTTTTCTCCTCAGACCTATCGGTTATGATACATGTTGCAATAACAGTTTTCAGTGCAGTTGCACGGAGTAGGATTGTCTCTGTCAAGACAGTTGCATCCTTCTGCACACACATTGTAGTAATAGTTGCTGCTGACATTTGATGAGCTTGCTGTACTGCCGATGACATATCCTGTTACGAAACTTGCTGCTGGCCATCCCCAGTAGTAATCTGAATCCCAGTAATATCTCCATGGCCTGTAATAGCCATAGTCCCAGTAATAATGACGCCATGGTCTGTAGTGATGATATGTGTAGTGCGGTCGATGGTAGTAATGGTAATGTATGCTGCTTCTGCGCGGCCAGTAATGGTGCCTGCTGTGCGCCCATCTGCCATGATCATGATAGTGATAATGTATGCCTCCGCGTGACCAGCGGTGCGCAAAGGAAGCGCTTCTGCCGAAGTTACCATTATGTCGGATGGTATTGCCTCTGCCTACACTGCCGAGACCTCCGGAGAAAGAATGTCTGCCGCCGTGACCTCCTCCGTGACCTCCGGAGAAAGAATGTCTGCCGCCGAAACCTCCGCCATGACCTCCGGAGAAAGAATGTCTACCGCCTAAACCTCCGCCATGACCCCTGCCTCTGCCGCCGTGACCTGCAAAAGCAACACTAGCCATACACAGCGTCATAATCATGGCGAAGCATAATACCAATTTTCTGTTATTCATACTTTTCAACTCCTTATGGTCTATTTTGAATTCATCTTATTATATAGTATGGCGTTTAATATCTATGGTGCGGTCGGTGGTGGTGTTTGTGTCTGTGAGGCGGGTGGTGAGGTTTGCGGTGATTATGATGATAGTGATGATGTGCACCTCCGCCATGTCCGTTGTAGAAACTATGTCTGCCTGAGAGGCGATGGTCACCGCCATGTGCAAAAGCAACACCAGACATACACAATGTCAAAATCAATGCAAAACATAATACCAATTTTCTGTTACTCATACTTTTCAACCCCTTGTATTCTATCCTAAATCCATCTATATTATAGCGGCTACAGTTTAATTATAAAAGTACAGCCGGCAGAAAAATCCATTATTTCTGCCAGCTATGTCACTAATAACAGTTATTATTTGCTATAACACTTCCTAAAATAAGCCCTACGAGTCCTGCTGCAATTGCTGTTCCTGTGTTGTCTGAGTCGCAGTATCTGTCATTGTAATGATGTACAACTCTTGGTGCATCGTGAACAACAACAGTTTTGTTATGGTGAACGGGTTTGACCCTACGCACTACTTTTGTGACAACCGGACGTGAGTTATGATTGTTACGGCTGACTGAAATCTGATGTCTGGTATTATTGCCGTGTCCGTTCATTTTGCCGCGTGCCGGTGCGGCGAGTGCGCATCCTGAAAGTGAGAAGAGTATTGCTACCGTAAGTGCTGTCTGTTTCATTGTTTTTTTCATCAACATGGTCATCCTTACCGCCTCCGTTTCGTTATTTTTTAAGGTTTCCCTTGTTGGTGTGATTAAAGTATATTCTTCGATTATGTGAGAAGTTTGAAGAAAATGTGGAGATTTTGTGGAGATTTAAATAATCTGAAAAAATTTAAGAATTAAAAAAGCCCGGCTTATGCCGGGCTTAGCCTTTGTGTTAATTTACTGTGCTTTTTTAACCAGTCTGTTAAGCGCATTGACAACAGGTTTAATACGTTTATCTGTTGCTGGTTTTGTAAGAGCTGCCTGTGCAGAGAGAGGTTTACCCCAATATGCATTACTTGCATCTCTGTTTTGATTGAGCTGGCTTCCGTCAATGGACAGTCCGGCAAAAAGACCTTTAGACATTGAGTAACTGTATATTGCAGCTGAGGCCCTGCCGTCTGTTGAAGCCTTTGCGTTTCTGCCTACAGGCCCTGCCGCAACGGATATATCTCCACCGAGTGTAAGGCTGTTACCACTGGTAAATGCGCGAAGTCCTGCTTCGTTTGTGATAACAAGCACAAGAGCTGTCTGGCTTGCGCCTATCTGAAGCCCGAAACTTGCACCGGCTATACCCATGAATGCAGGGCCTGTCCATTTGCCATTTTTGCCCTTGATGAGAACTATACCCTGACCACCCATACCGCCAACTATAAAACCTGCTTTGCCGACACGAGGGAAAATTGCAACCCCGCGACCTGATGCGATAACATCACCGAGACTTCCGGCATCATTCTGTTCTGCCATTTCATTAAGAACTTCTGCAGCCATTTTGATACGTTTCAAATGTGCCGGATCTGAGGCAAAGGCAGTGCTTACTGTGCAGAAAAGTACTGCCATAATCGTAAACACAATGATTGCTTTAAGAGTCTTTTTCATACTGCATCCTCCTTTTGTGTTGTATATTTTATACCACATATTTGCGGTTTACGGACTAAAAGAATTATAATATACAAGAAAAATTTATTGAAAGTAGTGATATAGATGGTAGACAAAATTTTTGCGCCTTGGCGCAGCGAATATATCCTTTCTGGAGATACCAACCCCAGCGGGTGTATATTTTGTGATTATCCGAAACAAGATAAGGACGAAGAAAATCTTATCGTTTATCGGGGAAAACTATGCTTTGTAATAATGAACCGCTATCCGTACAATGCCGGACATCTTATGGTGATTCCCTACCGTCATCTGCATAACTTTGCGGAAATGACGACAGATGAGCTTGCCGAACTTATGCAGCTGGTACAGAAGGCTGTCGCAACATTGACAATAGTTATGTACCCTGACGGATTTAATATAGGTATGAATATCGGGAAAGTTGCGGGTGCCGGCATAGACCAGCATTTGCACATGCATGTTGTACCTCGCTGGAACGGTGATACCAATTTTATGCCTGTTATCAGTGACACTCGTGTAATCTCTGAAGCACTTGAATCTGTATGGCGCAGAATAACAGCAGAATGGAAATAACAAACAGTTTTTTTAAAGCTCCGTCAAAAGAAACAGACATTGAAACAACGGTAAAACGCTCTCGTTTTATTGGCTCTGTCCGTGTAGCTCTAAACGCAGAAGAAGCTCAGACAAAACTAAAAGAAATCGCCGTAAAATATCCGAAAGCTACTCACTATTGTTGGGCATACAGGATTGGAACAAACAATATTCTTGAACACTGCTCAGATGCGGGAGAACCTGCAGGCACAGCAGGTCGGCCTATTTTGGGTGCTCTCAAACGTTGTGAACTGGACAACACACTAATAGTTGTAGCACGCTACTTCGGCGGAATCAAACTCGGCGTGCGGGGGCTTATAGACGCATACGGAGAAGCTGCCCGGCTGGCGACAGAAGCCTGCGAAGCAAAAGAAATGGAGTTTTGCATACCACTTAGGCTTATATGCGGATATGACTATTCACAAACCTTGCTGACAATGCTGGACAAATACAATTTTGGCGATGAATACAGAAACATAAACTATGGCGAAACCATAGAAATCCGGTTTGAAATCCCGGAAATCAAAATAGAAGAAATAAAGCCGGTATTTGAAGAAATGAAAGCAAGAAACTTCCTCACGGCTCTCGAATGGGGCAGCGAAAAAACAGTACGGGAACGGCGTATCTAAAACCGTTAACACATAAAACAAACAAGGAGTGGCTGATATGGCGCAAAATCATGACTGGGTTGCATTTGTAAGAGAATTTCAGGAAAAATTTGAAAAACCGAAAGAAAATATTACCGAACTTATCAAACACCGTATAATGCTGATAGAGGAAGAGTTTAACGAACTCAAAGTTGCTGCGGAAAATGTGGCAAAAATGTATGAAGAAGACAAAACGGATTCCGAAGAATTCAAAAAACAGAACATTGAAATCATTGATGCTCTTGGCGACCTTTGCGTTGTTGAAATTGGAATGGCCAATCTGCTTGGTATGGATATTAACGAAGCCATGTACCGTATTTACGAAAGCAATATG
The DNA here is from genome assembly GCA_045642025.1 of Synergistaceae bacterium. Lineage (GTDB taxonomy): Bacteria > Synergistota > Synergistia > Synergistales > Synergistaceae > Equadaptatus. The sequence goes on along the minus strand of JAZUIB010000042.1, from coordinate 34,120 downwards.
AGTAAACTCGGTGAAGACGGAAAACCTGTTTACTACGCCAATGGTAAGGTTGCCAAGGGACCAAACTATTTTAAACCAAAACTTGACGATCTGGTTGATTACAAAAAAGGCGCGGATTTTGCCGAAAAACTGCGTAATAAACACTAAACTAGAGAGTTGTTAATTGTTACAGAAAGTATGTTTAACACTAAAAACTCCGGATTGCTCCGGAGTTTTTAGTGTTTATAGTTTATTGTTGTGTTTAGCAGACAGGAACTGTCCAGCCAAATTTGTCTTCTATTTTACCCCACTGAATGCCTGTAAGTGTATCATACAGGTGCTGTGCCATCGGGCCGGTTTTGAAGTCGTTGATGATAAATTTTTCATCGCCGAGGTCAAGCTCACCGATAGGACCTACAACTGCAGCAGTTCCGCAGCAGAAACATTCTTCAAGTTTGCCGTTGCGTGCTGCCTCGCGGATTTCGTCAACGCTGATAAGGCGTTCTTCGCACGGAATGCCTTCGCTTCTCATGATTTCGAGAATTGACATTCTTGTGATACCCGGAAGAATTGAACCAGTGAGCATCGGGGTAATGACTTTTCCATCAATCTTGAACATGACGTTCATGCCGCCGCCTTCTTCTATATATTTCTTTTCGATGGCATCAAGCCAAAGCACTTGGGCAAAACCTTTCTGCGCTGCCTGTTCGCCGGCACGAAGTGAGCATGCATAGTTGCCGCCGCATTTTGTGTAACCTGTGCCGCCGCGCACCGCACGAACGTCCTCGGGCTCAATCATCATGCGAACTGGATTGACACCTTCTTTGAAATAGCTGCCAACCGGGCTTGTAATAATTGTGAAAATGCAGTTTCGGGGTGTTTTAACGCCAAGATGTATATCATTTGCGAATTCGATCGGTCGGATGTAAAGCGACGTACCGAATCCATTAGGCACCCATGCCTGATCAAGTTTGACTATCTCTTTCAGTGCTTCCATGAAGAGGTTGGCATCCATCTGTGGGAGGCAGAGACGTTCTGCGGAACGCTGCATACGCTTAATGTTTTCTTCGGGACGGAAAAGCTGGATTTTGTTCTCTGCCGTGCGATATGCTTTCATACCTTCAAAGATTTCCGGTGCATAGTTAAGCACCTGTGATGCAGGTGAAATTGAGAACGGTCCGAATGGTACTATGCGTGCGTCATACCAGCCTTTTTCGGGTGAGTAGTCGCAGATGTACATGTGGTCTGCGAATAGTGTTCCAAAACCGATATCACTAATGTTTTCCGGGCATTTACCAGGATTCTGAACTGTTGTAACATTAATTGCCATAAAAAACCCCTCCAATGTGAAGATGTATAAATATAACTTAATTTCCTAACTGGAATTATAGTACAGCAACAGACTGTAAGCAAGAGAAATCAGCATGTGGTTAAGCTTGACCCTATATTTGTCATATCATTCTCAAGAGAAGGTATATATTGTTGCAGCATTAAAATTTTAGGTATAAATGAGTATTAGAACACTGACTTTTATTTATCAATTAGAGATACATATGATACATATAATTTCTGCGTAAATTACTTATTCCAAAGCGATTTTATGACCTATATAATATTCAGCATAAATTTGAATTAAATCTTGATTGGAGTGCTTGCTGTGGCAGATAAAATTACAATAGTTCTTGCAGACGACCATCCGCTGACGAGGGAAGGTATGAAAACATTCCTCAATGCTATACCAGATTTTTCTGTAATAGGCGAATACGCTGATGGAGAAGCGGCATGGCAGGGGATAAAAACACTACAGCCCCAGGTTGCCTTGCTTGATATTCGTATGCCTAAACTTGATGGAGTCAGCCTTGCCAGAGAGATACAGGAAGCAAAGCTCAATGTCAGAACGCTTATGCTTACTTCTTATGATGCTCAGCAGTATGTAATTGCTTCGCTGCGTGCCGGTGCGCGCGGTTATGTGCTGAAAACTGTGGACCCTGATTCGCTTGCGTATGCTATTCGTACGGTTGCGAAGGGTGGTGTATATCTTGATAGTGAAGTTTCGGCAGCAGTTAATAAAGATAATTTTCCGGCAGATGCTGTTTCATCACGTGAGCGCGAGGTTTTGAAACTTGCCGCCATAGGACTTTCCGGTAAAGAAATTGCATCCAGGCTTTATATCAGCGAACGGACGGTTCAGACGCATCTTGCTTCAATTTATGATAAACTCGGGGCAAAAAACAAAACAGAAGCGATGTTGCTTGCAATTAAATATGGCATGGTAACGCTTGACGAACTGATCGCAGAAGAACAGTAATGAAATTCTCATACATTCCGTCCATAAAAGACCGAATCCTGTTACGGAAAAGTATCGGTGTAGCCGTTCCGCTGGTTATTGCCCTCGTGCTTGTATGGTACACCTTCCAGTGTTATTACAAACCCACAATGAAAACAAAATGGTTTGCCATAGGAATGCTTGCTTCGATAACGCTGCTGATTGCCTTAAGCGCCTTTCTGCTTTACAGGCTTTGGCAATGGTCATGGACGGAAAACACAAATCTAAACAGACTCTACCTTAGCGACATCATCAAAACGCAAGAAGAGGTACGCGCGGGACTTGCAAGAGAAATTCATGATGGTCCGCTGCAGGAGGTTACGGCTCTCATTCAGCGTTTACGTTTAATCTCGCTCGCAAACAGCCAAGAGGAGGCAACTCAGCGGCTCAAAGAAGCAGAATCTGTTTCAATGGCAGCGGTACACGAACTTCGCGAAGTCTGCAACAACCTCACCCCCCCCTGGCTTGAACTGGGGCTTCATCAGTCGCTAATTGAGCTTGCAGACCGCCGTTCAAGGCTCTACGGCATAAATATTTACACAACAGACCTTGAAGATGTCGATTTGAACAAAGACCAGATTATTTCTTTCTTCCGCGTAGCGCAGCAGGCGCTTTCAAACACGGCACAGCATGCAGAGGCACAGAACATATATATCAGACTCATAAAAGGTGAAGATTTTGTCCGCATGGAAATCGAAGATGACGGCAAGGGTTTTGATGTACCGGACGATCTCAAGAAAGTCCGCACAACTGGTCACAGAGGACTTTCCAATATGTATGAGAGAATGAGACTCATTGGCGGGGAATGCCGAATAGAGTCTTACCAAGGGTACGGAACAAAAGTTATATGTGAACTTAATACAGATTAACTTTTAACTTGATTTTACGAAAAACACAAAAAAACAGACTTTTTATGAGTCCCGTTTTTAGTTGGCAAATTTTAGGAGATCAGATAATAAGTTTACCACCGTTTTTGTTGTTAAGATTGTCTAATTCATTAAGAACATTTGCATTTGCGACTTCAATTTTAGGCTTTTTTGCTTCTGCTTCACGCATCATCTGTTCGACTTTCTGCTTGTATTGTTCCATAGTCTTTTTAATTGCATCTGTGTCGCCTTTAAGCCATTCTGTTATGCCTTGGGTAACAGTGTCATAGACTTCTTCGGTTGGTTCTTCTGCAATTCCGCCAAGCGCTTTAAGCATACGGTATTCTTCTTTTACCGATTCCCTAATATCTTCATCAGTAATGATCCCCTTTTTGTAAAGAACGCGGTTAATGATGTTTGATTTTGTTTTGGTGTTTTCATCATTAGCCGTAAGGGCTTCAACGCGCTGAACAAGCATTCCGATTATTTCTTCAAGACTAATCTGCATAGGCGCAGCCATATAAATCCCCCCTTAGGATAATTCTTTCACGGTTAATTTTAACATAATCGCCGTATTCAGGCTATAATGTTATTACTTATTTACAGGAGGAAAAACATGGACAAAGTTGAGGCGGTGTTATCCGTGCTTAAAAGAATAAAACCCGGAGGCAGAACAAATTTGCTTGTCAGTACAGTGCTCTGGTGTGCGGGACTTACAAAACCGCGTTATAAAGCGGCTGTAAAAAATATGGTTGCGGTGTTCCCCAATATTACTGAGGAACACAAGAAACAGATGTACAGAGAAAGTCTTGAAAGTCTTGCCTGGACAGGGGCAGAAATGTTTGGCTGGCAGAATAATCCTGAACTTATAAATACATGGACTGTTGAAACCGAAGGCAAACACTATATAGATGAAGCACTTGGACAAGGACATGGAGTGCTTTTTCTTACGGCGCACATAGGTAACTGGGAGCATGCTGCTGCATGGATAGGGTATAACTATGGTGCATGGGGAATTGCACAATATAATAAAAGTTTGTTCCAGAAAGAACTTATAGGAAGACTGCGCGCAACATCAGGTCTTAGGATACTTGGGACCAATGAACCGATGACACGAGCCGCTTCAATCCTTAAAAAGAACGGACTTGTCGGAATAGTTTCTGATCAGCACGGCGGCGGTGATGGTATAACTGTACCATTATTCGGACAATATGTTTCAACTCCGCAAGGGCTTGCTGTGTTTTCTTGGCTGACAAAAGCGGCGATTATTCCAGGGCGTTCTGTGCGCCTTGCGCCATATAAATTCAAAATGGAATTTCAACCACCGATTAAATGGAAAAAACTTGCTACACGTGAAGAAACAATATATGACATTACCCTTAAAGCAAATAGAGTCATCGAAAAGTGGGTGCAGGAAACGCCTGAACAATGGTTGTGGTTGCATAAGCGGTTTAAAGAAACGGTGAACTACGAATGACCATTACGCTTACAATTATCAGTGCATATTTTGCAGCCTGTACCGCATCCTTTGTACTTGCTGCTGCCGAAAGAACACTGAAAGAAAAAAAGTGGTGGGGTGCAGAACGCTCTGCATGTGCTGCGTGTGGAAAAACACTTGCCGTCTACGAACTGCTGCCGCTGTTTTCTTATATTGTACTTAAAGGAAAATGCAGCTACTGCGGAGCAAAGATACCGGTACAATGTCTGATTGTTGAACTTATTGGTGTCTTCTGCGGCGCCTTTTTTGCACTTCGTTTCTGTTTTACGCCGGCATTGCTTATTTGCCATACAGCGTTTCTGTTTTTGCTGTTTTCAGCATACACAGACTTGAAAAGCGGGTATGTGTATGACAGTTGGGCATTGGCCTCTGCCGTGTGCGGACTTGCGGTCAGGGGTATTTTCTGTGGGAACACAGCATTTTGGGACGGAATTTACGGTGTGTTGGTGGGGGGGGTACTTATGTTGGTCATATATCTTGCAAGTCAGAAGAAAGGTATGGGACTTGGGGATGTGTACTTTATTATTGGTTTCGGAGCTCTTTTAGGTTTAAAAATGACAATCCTTGGTTTGTATTGCGCATTCTTGGGCGGTGGCTGTTTTGCGATGGTGCTGCTACTTATGAAACAGGCAACACGGAAAACAGCATTGCCTCTTGTACCGTTTCTTGCTGCAGGTGCGCTTTTTTCGCTTATAATATATCCAGCGGTATTCACTTGGTTTGGCATAACGGCAGACGTGCCGTTTTAGAATATCAACATTGCAATTAGCGGAGGGTTAGATTATGGCAGACGAGAAAATCAAGCGTAAAGCAGTGCAACCTAAAAAAGTCCCCGGGCCTGATTTGTTTTGGTACGAGCTTGATGATACAAATGTACCGGAGGCTGAAGCAACTGGGAAAAAAATGATTGCGGCCGTTGAGAAAATGCTTTTTATTGATGCTGAAATGGTGCCGGCAGGCAGAGAAATCTTCGCGCGTAGCATGAAAGACGAAAACCTTTTTCTCTTTGGACATTGTTTTCCAAAGGGGCTCGGCAATTTCAGCGGACCGCAGATTCGTGCGCGTACAAGCGGCAAATTTTATCCTGTGCCGGAAGGTGAATATTTTATTGTCGGAATGCTTCGAGACTATTTCGAAGCAGACAAAGAAGGCAGACACATACGTCGTAGCAGCGGAACAGCGGCACCGCACAGAGGATAACAGTCCGTAGTTTGCAATAAGTGCTATAATCTGTCTGAAAGATTTAACTATAAAAGGAGAGGAGACATATGACCAAAAAATCTATAATTTTAGCGTTGGCAGTAGTATTCTGCCTTGCGGTAACAGCGGCATTTGCGGCGGTTTCAATGCAGCAGGCACAAAAAATTGCGCTTGCTGATGCAAAAGTTCCGTCTGCGAATTTTACAAAAACAAAACTTGATTTCGGTGATTTCGGACAGAAATATGAACTGAAATTTACGGCAGGCGGTTACAAATATGAATACGAAGTTCTTTCGGAAACGGGAGAAATAATTGAAAAATCAAAAGAACGTAGCGGCTGGAAATTCAAACAAATTCCTGCAACGAAAAGCATAACTCCCATACAGGCACAGGAAATTGCGTTCAAACATGCCAAAAAAAGAACAGAAGCTGTAGGTTATGAACTTGATCATGAAGGTATAATTTCAGTTTACGAAATCAAATTTTTTGTCAATGGCTGGGAATATGAATATGACATCAATGCAGCTAACGGAGAAATCTGCAAATATTCTTGGGAAAAAAAGCAATAAAAACAGATACAACCGCTCAGGGGATGCCGTACAGCGTCCCCTGTTTCTTTAAAATTAAAAAACTTACTGCTATTCTGGACGGGTAAACAAAATGCCGTATGATATTGGTTATTCTGTTCCCTTGTTCGAAGGCTATGTGACAGTTCTACCCATCTACCAGAGAGAACTTGAGCCCTCGCCGACAAAATTAAATGTTTCTTTTATACCTAAAACGGTGTTGTATGCGTTTGTTTCCTCAATTATTGTTCCGCAACTGTGCTTATTGTTGAGTCCGTCAATGACGGTCAGATAAATTTTATTCCCGACTGTTCCTATAATGCTTCTTGGATGTCTTTGATTGATGATTATATCCGAAAGTTTTTCGTTGTCGTTGCTGCGCCGTCCATTTTTCAAAAGACGCAAACCTGCCTGCAGTACCTGAGTAAATACCTTGACATCCTAACTCTTAAAAAATCAGTGTCGCTGCCGTTTATAAAACAGATTGTACCATCGTCACTCCAGTGTACTCTTTCGCGTTTGTGCCCCGTAATACCATAAATTGTGATACCTTCGTTTTTGAGAATGTCAACAGGTCTGTTATTGTTGAAATATCCTACGTTGATTGTGGCAGCTGTTCCGTATGTTTCATTTGCCATAGTTGCAAGCACAATTTGCTTAGGGCTACCGAAATTCCTAGCAAGAGCAATCCTTCCTTTAAAATCCTTTAGGTCAAATATCACAATTGCAGAGGAAAAAGACTTGTTCTGCAAAGTACCTTCATTATATTTAATCTTCGGATTACCAAGATTTTTCTCAGCTGTTGTAGCTGAGGACTATAGCGGTGAGCAAAAGAAAATATGCCCGGGACAACTTTTTGCTCTGCTTGAGCCAGTCAAGCAATTGCGTGTACTGTTCGTCTGAAAGCAAAGCATCAAGATTTGCGGTAATATCGGCAAGAACTGCCGAAAAAACTTGCAAAGTCTGTCACATAGTCCGTCTCGTCCCATTCCGGCATCTGTTCAAAGCCTTCAAGCAAAGACAACTCCCAGCCAAAACCTACAGTTTTGAAAAGCGACATCAGCGCTTTACAGCAGGTTAGCAGTTCATCGTTATCCTGCGCTACATTAACGGCATCGTTGTCGAGGACTGCAGAAAGTTGTAAGAGCAGTTCAGTACAGTGTGAGAGCACAACTAGGTACTGTGCGGAAAAGCAATAGTACATACGTGATGTAAGTGATAAGGAAATACGAAATAAATGTTTGAAATGTTTAAATTTGTGCATAATAATATAATAGCAATTGACAGAAAAAGTACGAGTCGTTATAATTCCTTTGTTGTTCGGGGGTATAGCTCAGTTGGGAGAGCGCTTGAATGGCATTCAAGAGGTCAGGGGTTCGAATCCCCTTATCTCCACCAAAAATAACGAGAGTCTGCAGAGTTTGCGGACTCTTTTTATGTGTGATGAGTTCTTTGCAAAAAAGTCTTGTACGGCAGGTATGTCCTGTTTTATAATTACATTATATTGAGGTGATTTTGAAAAGGCATAATCTTAAAGAAAAACAATATTGAGAGATGATTTCCAAAAGTGGAATAAAACCACGGAAAGAAAGAGAACAGGTTCTGGATGCTATATATAATGAAAGGAAAAAATACGGTATTGTCGCTCAGTTTTGACACGACAGAAGAGTTGGAGAAAAAGTTCAGAGAAATAAGATACGAAATAATACAAAGAGAGAGAATAGTAGAGTTGGTAACTAATTTCGGCAACCTTAATATAATCCGAGCCTTCCGAAAAGTTGGCAAAAAAGGTTTACTTTGGGAAGTGACCTCAACTGATAGATGATGCAATGATTGCGGTGCCTTTTGATACAATTCGTGTGTGTCAGAAAAAATATAAAGACTTTAAATACCAGGATTTATGGAAGAAGAGGCTTTGACAGAAAGAATAAACTAGCTCTATAACATCTATACACATGGAAGTGATAACAAACAGTCTTATACATGATGAAAAAGGTTGAAGTAGGACAGTCTTACACAAATTTTTGCGTGAGAATAGGCATTTTTACTAAGAATTTAAGGTTTTCTACAAATTGCAGTGCATAGGTAAAAGGAGAGGATTTTGATACAAAGAGTCAGCAAAAACTGTGGTACTGTTAAACGATTAAGTTTGATACACTAAACAAAATACATAAAAAGGAGTATGAATCAAATGAAACAGAGTACTGAGTATATTAAGCAGGTTGTCGCTAATCGTGAAAAAGGGAATTATCATATCGAAGACATGACAGAAGATGAAAACTATGACCCGTCAAAAGTTTACTGGAGCTGTTTTTCAGAATCACCGTCAGGCAATGACTGTATCCTGATATATGCGTTTGACAGGGAAAGCTATGGTGACAAATGTCCCGCCGAAAGCAGTTTTGACAATGCAAAATACGCAATCGGCACAATTTCCTGTAGTAGTTGGAAATAAAACGTGTGTTTACTAGGGCGACCCAAAAAATAAACTTTAAGTAACAAGGGTTTATTGAACAAAAAAAAATAAAAAAAAGTATATTTTAATACTTGTATTTGGAAAATTTAGGTATATAATGTTCGCCATACGCAACAAAGCAACACAAATCTATACGGAGGTGTACCACACTATGAAGAAACTCGTAATATTCATTACACTCGCAATGATGCTTACAGCAATGTTTGCGTGCAGCGCACAGGCAAAGACAACCATTAAAATCGGTCATGTTCTTAACACGGACCATTCTTGGCACAAATGTTTAACAGGTTTTGCTGCAGATGTTAAGAAATCGACCAAAGGCAACGTGGAAATCAAAATCTACCCGAGCGGTCAGCTTGGCAACGAAAAAGATATGGTTGAAGGTCTTGCAATGCAGACCGTTGACGGAGGTCTTATCGGCGGCGGTAGTTTCCAGCCAATTGAGCCGACAGCTGGTATTGAAGCCCTTCCGTATGCATGGCCTACGCACGAAGCGGCTTATAAAGCCTATGATGGTAAACTTGGCGCAACAATTCTCGGCAAACTTGAGAAAAAAGGTGTTGTCGGACTTGCGTGGTGGGAAAATGGTTTCAGGAATATCACCAATAATAAATGTCCAATCGTCAAACCGGTAGATCTTAAAGGTGTCAAAATCCGCGTAACACCTGACAAAATGCGTCTTGATACATTTAAGACACTTGGCTCGACCCCGATGCCTATTGCATTTGGCGAACTCTACTCAGCACTTCAACAAGGAGTTGTAGATGCACAGGAAAATCCGTACGCAATTATCTACTCAAACGCGTTCTACGAGGTACAGAAATATCTCTCAATTTCAAACCATATTTGGGGCTCAGCGCTTCTCTGTGTTAGCAAGACAACATGGAAGAAGCTTTCGGCGGCTGATCAGAAAGCAGTTCTCGCAGCAGCAAAGAAATGGTGTAAAATTCAGCGAGATATGACAAAGAAAGACGAAGCTGACTGCTTGGCAAAACTTAAGGCAAAAGGCATGAAAGTGAACACAATTGATGTCAAAGCATTCCAGAAAGCTGTTGCTCCGGTTTGGAAGAAATACGAATCAGAATTCGGCAAGGACACAATTGATCTTGTACGCAAATACGGAAAATAGTCTATGGCGGAAAAGAAAAATATTCTCAAGAGGGCATACCGCCCTCTTGAGATCTGTTTAATATTGGCAGTTTGTGTAATATTTTTGCAAGTACTTGCGGAGGTTGTTTCGCGCTACGTTTTCAGTTTTTCAATTGCCTGGGGACAGGAACTTGCAGAAACCCTTATTGTTTGGATTACGTTTATCGGAGCTGCCGTTGCAATGCTTTATGCGGAACACATGGCAATCAATATTCTTTACAACTGTTTGAAGAACAAAACGCTGGCTAAAGTTTTTATATTGACTGCAGACCTTACGGTGCTATTTTTTCTTACATTTGCAGTTTACAGCGGCGTTCAACTAGTACAGCGCACATGGGAAATGAAAACTGTTACCATGGAGATCCCGGCAGGTGTGCTTTACCTTGCGTTTCCTGTTGGTTGTGTGCTTATGCTAATAGTTTGCCTGAGGGATATTTACGCGCATATTAAAGGAGGTTGTGAATAATGTCAATAATGCTCGCAATCCTCTTTATAGGAATAGCAGTCGGTGTTCCTGTCGCACATTCCATAGCAGTTTCAGGTACAGTGTATCTTATGCTACAGAACGGCGCGGACATGTTGCCGATTATAGCGCAGAAAATGGTTGTCGGAGTCAATTCCTTTACGCTACTTGCCATACCGCTTTTCCTGCTCGCTGGTGCTCTTATGGCAGAAGGAGATATCACTCCGAAGATAATGCGCTTTGCATCAAGCATGGTTGGTCACATTCGCGGTGGAATGGCTATGGTTATGGTTGTTTCCTGTATGATATTCGGCGCAATTTCAGGCAGCGGAGTTGCTGACGTTGTGGCAATAGGCTCAATTCTTATGCCTATTATGAACGGACAGGGCTATAAAAAGCCATTTACTGCGTCGCTTCTCGGTTGTGCAGGGTCTCTTGGCACAATTATCCCACCCAGTATGGTTCTTGTTATTCTCGGAGTCACAATGGGTTGTTCAATAGGCAAACTTTTTATAGGCGGTTTTATCCCCGGAGTTATTGCGGGTGTATCGCTTATGTTACTGTCAAACTATTATGCGAGAAAAGAAGGATATCCTGCGCTGCCTAAAGCAGGATGGAAAGAAAAATGTGATGCCTTCCGTTTTGCATTTTTGCCGTTGATGACACCTATTATCATTATCGGTGGTATTCTAGCAGGCATTTTTACGGCAACAGAAGCCGGAGCTGTTGCCGCGCTTTATGCGCTGATACTTGCGAAATATATATATAGGAAGCTTACTTGGAAACGTTTCTTTGAAATATGCTTTGAAGTTGCCAAAACAAGTGCTACGGTTCTTTTTATCATAGCTGCGGCAAACCTTTTCGGTTGGCTTATTACGGCAGAGGATATTCCGCAGAAACTGGCTGCATGGATACTTAGCATATCGGACAATTATTGGGTTATTATCGGTTTCTTCAACGTTTTGCTTATACTCCTTGGCATGTTTATGGAAACAACAGCGATTATTCTTATAGTTATTCCTATTTTCATGCCGATCATGACGCAAATTGGTGTAGACCCGATACACCTTGGTGTTATGGTCTGTGTCAACCTTGCAATAGGCGCGAATACACCGCCTCTCGGAGTTGACCTTATGGCAGCCTGTAAAGTTGCGGATATCCCTTATGAAGACTCTTTTCGTTACGTTTTAGGCTTTGACGTAATGATGCTGATAGCACTTATACTTATTACTGTCTTCCCGAAACTTGTAACCTTTCTTCCAAGTCTTGTAATAGAATAGATTTATAAGCGTTAGACAAATGAAAAGCAGCTTCTGCAAGATGCTGCTTTTTAATATGCAGCATCTGTTTATAACCACTTGACACAGATAAATTGTGTACTATTATATTATATAACGCATAGGCAGTAATATACAATACAGTTATAGGACACGATGAGTGTACTCAAGGTAGGTTACCATTTACTGCAAAGTCTGGAAAAATTAATGTAAACTTATTCTGCATTTGCTCTGAAAGTTTCCATAGAATTGGAATTTGTTGAAGACCTGCAGCAAGCGGAAATATACGAAAAACTTGCAAGTATAGACCATTATATGCGATGATTGGTTTGCGAGCAGTTACCGAGGCATAATGCGCCGGAAAGGCGAAAGGAGATATAAAAAATGAGTAAATGTACTATGAAAAGCACCAAAGGATTCAGCAATGTTATATCGCAGGTAAAATTTATAAACTTTAAGGATCAAGTTGCTGTATTTGACTGGCTTGCCGGAAAAAACAAGAAAACTGCCGGAAGTTTTGCAACAGAAGTTAAACCGGAAGAAAAAGTTGCTGAAGTTCTGGAGATTGAGAAAAAGACTGCTCCGAAGAAGAAAAAAACAGAAAAAAAGGCGGTCGTAGAAAAAGAAACAAGATCAGTAGCAAAGAAACCAGCCAAAAAAACAGCTACCAAAAAGACAAAGACCAAAAAAGCATAATTATTAGAAAATTAAGAAGGAGCAAGTCAAATGATCCAGAGCAGAAAAGGTTTTAATGAAACAGTTTCGCATATAAATGGAACAAAACTCAAAGACCAGCTTGCTTTTACGCTTTATGCTTGTGCAAAAGAAACGACAAGAAAATATAAAGCCATGCTTCGTGATACAGGTCTTACCTACACGCAATACATTGCGATGCTTGTTTTGTGGGAAAAGGAAAAGATGAATGTTAAAACACTAGGGGAGCAGCTTTATCTTGACAGCGGAACACTGACTCCGATGCTTAAAAAAATGGAAGATGCTGGTTTTATTGCCCGTACACGTTACAGCAAAGACGAAAGAAATGTCATAGTCACGGTAACAGATGCTGGAAAAAAACTTCGCACTGCAGTCGCAGCAGTGGAAGCAAAAGTTAAAGCGGCGCTTCCAATAACCGGGATGGAAGCAAAACAACTTTTCATAATGCTTGAGAAACTACTTTACGGTTTGACAAAAGAATAATCTTGAAACCATAGCAGGTGTTATGCATTAAAAAACTCCGAAAAATCCGGAGTTTTTTAATGCATATTTTTGTTTAAACAAATTACTATAATTTAACGTCAATAATTGCTGTTACGCCGACCCCAGCCACGCGTTTAAAACCTTTTGAAAGACTTGTTGAATTTACAGGGATAAGAGCTGTCGCGCGTATTGAGTTGAAATGGCCCTCGAGTTGGGCTACAGCTTTTGTTGCATTAAGAGCGGCTTGAGTCGTTGCACCGACTTGGGCCGCGCCGATTTTTGCACCGTCTCCGATGGAGAGAATGGGCACGACTTTAGTATAGCCTTGATATTTCACACCGTTCTGCAGCGTAATAGTGTTGATAAACTTGTTTAGCTGGGGTGCGAGAGCATTAACAGCATAGCCTCCTGCTATACCGATTGCGGTTTTTTTTACAATGTCGCCAAGGTCCAATGCGTTTGCGGAAGGAGCAAGGGCAAATAATGTTGCAACTACAAGGAAAAGTGAAACGGATTTTTTCAGTCTTTTCATAATCAATCGTCCTCTCTATGACAGAATTGTTGTGGAAAACCATCTCTATTATTATAAAACAGAACGAATAAAATTCAAATTATTAAGAAATACAAAAATAATGGTAAATTCCCAAAGTAAACGCAAGAGAGAAAGAAGAAAGATAACAGAGTTGCGTTTAGTTAGGGAAGTATATGATACGACAAGGTTTTATTGAATGCCTTTTGGGGTGAAAAAGTTGCATTTGGCAAGAAAAAGCGGTACTAAAACAGGAGATACGCTGTTGAATCTCTGCAAAAAAGCATGCGAACATTACCTTGGAAAGAAGTCCGCAGAATGCTTCCCAAAGTAAACGCAAGAGAAAGGGCAAGTTAAAAATTACCTTTGAAGCAGAGTAGGTTTCATAACGATTTCATTAGGCGGAATAAGCGATTGTCCGAACATCTGCAATGTTTCTGCCCCGTACATTTGCACGAATAGCTGAGCAGGAGACAAGCCGTTAAAGACGCGTCTTGAATATGAATTTACATGAGACAGGACAATATTCACATCAGCTTGAGATAAATTATCCAAAGAAGATCCTTTTGGCAAAATACGTCTCAACAAAGTATGAGTGTTTTCAACTTTAGGTTTCTCATAAGGAGCGGAAGGATTGCAGTAAAACAGGAAAGAACGGCGTAATGCAGTGTCAGGGACAAACTCAACAGCGGTAGGATTGGAAAACTCGCTGCCATTATCCGTAAGCAGACAGCCGAACAAAGAAGTATAAATTTTTCTGGGCAACAAAGAATAAAGCTGGTTGAAGATATCTGTTACAGACTGTGAGTTATTGTGTCTGCGAACAAAAGCGAACATAAAATCAATTCTTTCAATGACAATGGTAAGCAGTACACTGCCGCCGCGCTTTCCCTCAACAGAATCCATCTGTGAAAAAGCAATATCAGGATGTGCTTCCCTAAAGCTGAGATAATCATTGTAAGTTCTGCCGGTACGGCAGCTACGGTCAACTTTAAGCGGCTGTGGTTTTGCACGTCTCGGCTTAAAACGCATAGCCCTCGGCAAATCAATTTTCCTTGCGGAAAGAACCCCTGAATTGACAAGTATGTCGTAGGGAGACAAGCCGGACAAAATAAGCGGAGACACAAGCCTGTCTACAGTTTCAAATTCGCTCTCGTTCATATTGAACCCTGAACGACATTCACTGAGCAAGGTTAGGTATTCCTTATCTGCCGTTGCCGGAACATACAGATACTTGTCCCATCGGCAACGTCGTAAATCCTTGCAGCCGTTGCAGACATACGGAGATTTGGACAACTTCGGACAAACGACCCTCACGAAATCAGGACAAAACGAGTTGCATTTACCGCAGCTTGAACAATGCCTTGTAACGCAGGACGGATTATTTGAGCAAAGCGCGGTTTTAGTACAGATCGCCGACAAAGCGCAATTATTCAAAGTTCTGCCATAGCAGGACTTGTGAAACAATGCTCTGTGTGTTTTGATTTCCCGCGAAACAGTAGAGACGCTTACCCCCAATTCTTCCGCAATCCTGCCCAAAGACACACCGAGTGTCAGACTGGATGCGATAAAACTTCTTGCTTCAAGATCCATGTGTTTCCCCATATAAAACACCCTTTCAAAAGAATTTGTACCAACAGATTAGAGACAAATCCAAGAAAATGGTAAATTCCCAAAGTAAATGCAAGACCTTCTATTCCCAAAGTAAACGCAACTGCCGACCCGCCGGGGGGGGCGTTTACTCTGGGAACTTACTATACAAAAATAATGGTGCTTTAAAAATGTTAAAGCTCTTGACATTCCTGAGAAACCCTGTAAAATTATCAGCCGTAGCGTCTGAAAGCGTTGCAACGTGGTAGGGTGGCCGAGTGGTCAAAGGCAACAGACTGTAAATCTGTCGGCGAGAGCCTACGCTGGTTCGAACCCAGCTCCTACCACCATTTTTTTTACTTGTATTTTGATGTTGCATTGCCGTCTTAGCTCAGCAGGTAGAGCACATCCATGGTAAGGATGGGGTCCCCGGTTCGAGTCCGGGAGACGGCTCCAGACAACAAGGGCGCCCCAAAGGGCGTTTTTTTGTATCCGGAGGTTTTAGCTTGGAAAAAACAACACTAAAAAAAACATGTATATTGTTACTTCTTTGCTTGTTTGCGGCATCGCCGGTATCAGCAGAACACCTTACTGCTGATGTAGTTGTTATTGGCGGTGGCTGCGGAGGGTGTGCTGCGGCAATTCAGGCTGCCAGGCTTGGTGCTAAAGTTGTAGTTTTGGAAGAAACAGAAATACTTGGTGGGCAAATGACCGCGTCGGCAGTTTGTACTCTTGATGACCGGGGATTTACACGAACAGGAATATATCGCGAATTTCTTGATGAAGTGTTTGAGTTCTACAGAGGTGTCGAAAAGAACATAAACTGTTGTTACTGGGGTGGTAATACAATTGCTCTTGAACCGCTTCGCGGTGCGGAAATCCTAAGGCAGATGCTTGAAAACAACGGAGTTAAAATAATTTACAACATAAAACCTGTTTCTGTAAAAAATGTTGACGGGAAAATTAAAAGTGTAGAGTTTAAAGGAAAAGGCAAAGATGACCTCCTGACAGTAAAAGCAAAGATATTTATTGATGCTACCGAATGCGGCGATTTTCTTCCGATGACTTCTGCAAGATACAGAGTCGGGAATTCTTTATCGCCTGATCCGTCTTTGGAAGGCATACTACAGGATATAACTTGGGTAGCTGTTGTAAAAAAGTACCTTGATGGTGTTCCGCCAGAATTGCGGGTAAAAACAATTCCGCCAAATTATTATAAATATCTGCCGGAGTTTCGGGCTATTGTGGTAAAGAACGGTAACAACTGGCCTAACGGCTATCCGTATAATCCTGTTACTCATAATGAATATCGTGCCATACCGGACTTATCCAGTGACCTTGTGGTTGATGGTTCCGAGCCGTATACATGGAAAAATGTAACCAAAACATGTATTAATTGGGCAAATGACTATCCCGGAGGTACATACGGAGCAAAAGGTCAGCACCTTTCTGCACGCTATCTTACTGACATGGAATATCGCAAAAACATTGATCTTTCCGCAATGGAAAAAACACTTGCGTTTATCTATTATATGCAGCATGAACTCGGCATGGAAGATTGGTCAATATCTGATGAAGGGTATAAATCACAATTGACGGACTGGACGGCTGAAGAAAAATTTAAACCATATACTGAAATCCTGAAACACTTTCCCTGCCGACCGTATATTCGTGAAAGCAAACGGCTTGTTGGTATGCAGACACTTACGGTCATGGATGTCAGGAGAGATACAAAGCTTAAACGTTCGCTGACAAATAGAATAGATTCAGTTGCGCTGGGTGAATATCCTATAGATCTCCACGGCGTAACAGAAACTAAATATCTTGAAGCGGATCTTAGAGAAACACAGGACAGCGTACCAAATGACTGGCAGTATGTTAAAGGTGGAATTTTTCAGATTCCTGCAGGAGTATTAATTCCCGAAAAAGTTGACGGACTTATGGCCGCTGAGAAAAATATCTCCGTATCACGTGTTGTCAATGGTTCTACGAGAGTGCATCCTGCAACAATGCTTACAGGACAGGCCGCCGGTGCTATTGCGGGGCTTGCAGTAAAGCATAATATACAACCGAGAGATGTAAATATTACAAAAATCCAGAAAGAACTCTTAAAAGCAAAAGATAGAATATCTGTATATCGTTTCAGAGATGTTGACGAAACAAATCCCGACTGGCCGTATTGTGAATTTGCCGTTGTCCGTGAATTTCTGAAACCGGACAGAGAAAGAAAATTTGGAACGGATACGCAACTTTGTTTTATTGAAATACAGGATATTTTCCGGAAACTTTCAGAAACCGACAAAACAACTGAAAGAGATCCATTTGTACACATGACATGCCTTGATGTGGCACAGTGGATAGAGGAATGGGCACAGGATGACATACAAGAATGGCAGCGTGTTCTAGAGTATCTTAAAGCATGTGGCAAAGAACCTTTTACAAAACTTACCGCAGCAAAAATCATCTGGGATAAAGTCAGGTAATTCTGCCCGAATTATTAAAATGCGGAAGGAAACTTCCGCATTTTTTGTTGTTAAGGCAAAAATAATGGTATAATTTACCAAGTTTAATCTGTGAGAGATCTCTTGCAGAGAAAACGAAGGACATTCTGAGGCTTAAATTTTGTATTAAGGCTGAAGAGAATCAGCGCTAAAGCGATTTTGTTGCATATTCTCAGACGCCGATAAAGGTGTCTTTTTTTTGGGACGGACAAAGGAGGAATAAAATGAACGTAATTGCAATTATAGGTATTATTGTACAGGGTGACTGTTGCAAAACGGGGCTGAATTCCATCCTGTCAGATTTTGGCGAATATATTATCGCGCGTACGGGAGTACCATACAGATCTTCAGGTCTGAATGTAATTTCCGTAATAATAGATGCCCCCATGGATAAAATAAACGCGTTGTCAGGGAAACTCGGTAAGTTGCAAGGAATTTCGGCAAAAACCGTAACATTGTTAAAACAGAACGCTTAATGAGGTGAATATGGTGAAAAAAATAGCAATTTACGGCAAGGGCGGAATAGGCAAATCAACAATAACTTCAAACATTTCCGCAGCACTGGCTACTCTTGGTAAAAAAGTTATTCAGATCGGCTGTGATCCAAAAGCTGACTCAACAATAAATCTCCTCGGCGGGCAGGCTGTTATGCCTGTAATGAATTTCATGCGCGAACATGACGAACTGCCGAAACGCGAAGACATTGTCAAAACAGGATTTAAAGGAGTCCTGTGCATAGAAGCCGGAGGTCCTACGCCGGGGTTGGGCTGCGCAGGACGCGGTATTATCACGACTTTTAATCTTATAGATGATCTGAAGATTTTCGAAAGTTTTCAGCCGGATGTTGTGCTATATGATGTTCTCGGAGATGTTGTCTGCGGTGGTTTTGCAGCACCTATCCGTGAAGGTGCTGCAGAAGAGGTGCTTATTGTAACCTCAGGTGAAAAAATGGCACTCTATGCAGCGAACAATATCAATCAGGCGGTAAACAACTTCGCGGACAGAGGCTATGCAAAGGTTGGCGGTGTTATTCTTAATCGCAGAAATGTTCCGAACGAGGAAGAAAACGTTTTCGGTTTTGCTGAGAAAAACGGACTTTCGGTGATAGCGGATATTCCGAGAAGCGATGATATTTCACGTTTTGAAGAGCTTGGAAAAACTGTTGTCGAAGGTGATCCTACGCTTGCCGTCAGTGTAAAATTTACGGAACTTGCGAAACGAATACTTAATGAGTAAAAAACCGTACTGCATAACCATATCAGAACTTGACTGGCTCGGTGTGAAGAATATGCCGGCAGAAGCGATGACGACGAACCATCTCGTTTACAGTTCGCCGGCGACTTTGTCATACAATTCGCCCGGAGCGCAGGGCTTCGGTGTAAAACGCGCAGGGCTTGCAATTCCTGAATCCGTCGAACTTGTCATTTCTCCTGGCTGCTGCGGAAGAAACAGCACTATCGAGGGTGGTGCTGCTGGCTTTTCCGAAAAGATTTTCTTTCTGCGCATGGATGAAACAGATCTTGTGACGGGACGGCATCTCACAAAAATTCCGCAAGCGGTAAAGGAAATAGTTGATTTTTACAAACCGCGTCCGAAGGTTGTAGTGCTTTGTGTAACCTGTGCCGATGCGTTGCTAGGAACTGACATGGAGCGTGTCTGCCGCAGGGCGGAGGCGGAAAATCCGGATGTTAAGGTTATTCCGACCTATATGTACGCGCTGACACGTGAAAGTATCAAGCCGCCGATGGTAGCGGTGAGAAAGAGTATTTATTCGCTGCTCGAAAAACCAACTAATGATAATCAATTACCAATTACCACTTGCGATGTGCCTCGTACATCGGATGAAAAGATACTGGCCCGCGCGCAGAGATATTGCGGTGAGATGGATGATGGGCAATGTGTGAACGGCGATAACGTGCTGACAGAGCACGCAGTTAATCTGCTGGGATATTTTGCGCCGCTGTTTGACAGTTGTGAATTCTATGAGTTATTACACAGACTTGGCTTTAACAAAATAAACGAAATTTCGCGCTGCAAAACGTTTAAGGAGTACAAAAGGCTTGCGAATGCTGAATTGAACCTTGTATTGCACTCGGAAGCAAACTATGCGGCGGAAGATTTGCGCCAACGGCTCGGTACACCTTATGCTGAACTGAAACGGCTGTATCAGGCGGATAAAATACATAAGCAATATGTGCTTTTAGGTGCGGCGCTTGATCAGAAACTTGACGACATGGAATTTTACGAAGCGGCAAAGGATCGTGTGTATGCTTTCAAAGAAAAGTTCTCCGGAACAAGTTTTTCAATCGGACAGACGCTGAATGCAGAGCCGTTTGAACTTGCACTGGCGCTTGCGCGTTATGGATTCAAAATAGATGCTGTTTTTGCTAACATCAACGAAAGTTCTTATATGTATATCCGCCAGCTTGCATTTGCAAGTCCTGAAACAAAACTATATTTGCCGGCATCTCCTACAATGCTGAATTACAAGCAGGGTCAGGAAAAATCTGACTTCACAATCGGCAAAGACGCGGAATACTGGCTGCCCGAGGCGGCAAATATTCCGTGGAACAGCGAACGTCAGCCATTTGGCTTTGACGGACTTGTCAAACTGCTTAATGAAATTGACGCTGCTGCGGAAAGGAAGACAAAAAGATGAACGGGCTGTTTAAATTCATTTCCCCGTTTGCTCCCGACCAGTCAGGCGCTACGGCAGTACTTTTCTCCCTCGGCGGCATAATCGTAATATGTGATGCTGGAGGCTGTGCAGGAAATATCTGCGGTTTTGACGAGCCGCGCTGGTTTACGGAAAAAAGCGCGATTTTTTCAGCAGGACTGCGCGATATTGATGCGATTTTAGGCCGTGACGAGCGTCTTGTACAGAAGCTTGAAGAGACTTTGCAGTTTATAGACGCAAAATTTGCGGCGATTATTGGTACCCCCGTTCCTGCAGTTATAGCAACAGATTTTCGTGCACTGAAACACATGGCGGAACGCAGGCTTGGTATTCCTGTAATTGCATTAGACACGACAGGGATCGGCTTGTATGACACAGGAGAAGAAAAGGCATATCTTAGTCTGTTCTCTGCTTTTGCCTCAGACTGTCCACATTCTCTCTTTGGAGTCGGTATTCTGGGTGCTACGCCGCTCAATATGCCGGACAAGGATTACGCTGCAAAGTTGAAGGCTGTTGTTGAAGCAAAATATGGCAAAGCTGCTCTGTTCTCAGGTGAAAACGGCATTGAAGAAATTAAAAACGCCGGTGGCGCAAAGCTTAACGTAGCTGTTTCTGCATCAGGAATAAAGGCTGCGGAATATCTAAAACAGCGGTTTGGCACGCCGTATATTGTCGAATTTCCGATAGAAGAAGTAATGACCAATAACCAAAAGTGCAGGCTGCATGGTGCGAAGTACGCAAAAACCATGATTATTCATCAACAGGTGCTGGCAAATTCCATCCGCGACATGCTTGAGGCGCATGGCGAAACTGCAGATGTAGTAACCTGGTTTAAACTGCACGGAAAATATGCGCGCGAAAATGATGTGAAACTGACTGAGGAAGACGCACTGCTTCGTCTGCTTGCAGAGCGTAAATATACAAGAATTATCGCAGACCCGATTTTTTTGCGCTGTCCGCAGCTGCAGAAGACTGAATTTATTCCGCTCTGCCATTACGCCTGCTCCGGTGAATTGTACGCAAAGGATGCGTCAGGAAATTTTGAGATGCTTTTAAAAAATATTAGGAATGAATAAAAGATTGAAAATACGTATTTTCGGAATAGTACAGGGGGTCGGCTTTCGTCCGTTCGTAAGCCGCGCAGCTGCATCGGCGAAAATCACCGGCTCTGTCTGCAACAAAGGGCCGTACGTTGAGATTTTTGCGCAGGGAACGGACTGTCAGTTGGAACAGTTTATGTACAGCCTGAAACATGAAGCACCGGAGCGTTCCGCAATTCTCAAAATTGCCGTTGCGGAAATTCCTACTGAAAAGTGCGAAACCTTTGAAATCATAGAAAGCGAAAAAGAGCGCGGAGACATTTTCGTGTCCCCCGACATCGCAATCTGCCAAAAATGCTCACACGAACTATTTGACAAAAACGACAGGCGCTACCTTCACCCGTTCATCAACTGCACTGCGTGCGGTCCGCGCCTTACCATTCTCGACTCTATGCCTTATGACCGCGTGCGGACAAGTATGGGCGAATTCCCGATGTGCCCCGACTGTGAATATGAATACACGCACCCAGAAACACGCCGCTATCACGCGCAGCCGGTCTGCTGCAACGACTGCGGCCCTGAACTTTATATACTGAATAGTGAAATCCGCGGTACAGACGCGCTGCTTCACGCGCGTGACACGATAAGAAACGGCGGAATTGCCGCAATTAAAGGCATTGGAGGTTTTCACCTCTGCTGCGACGCGGAAAACGAAGAAGCTGTCGCACGGCTGCGCCGGTTGAAAACGCGCCCGCAGAAACCTTTTGCCGTTATGATGCGAAATCTTGAAACGGTGCGGAAGAACTGCATTGTCACAGAAGCTGAGGAAAAACTGCTTGACGGACCTCAGAAGCCGATAATTCTTCTTGACAGGGCGGACAGCTGCAATTTGTGTCCTTCTGTGGCACCGGGCAATCCGACAGTAGGTGTCATGCTTCCTTACGCTCCTGTTCAGCTGCTGCTTTTCTCCTATCCAGACGAAAAAGAAATGCCTGACAGTCTTGTGATGACAAGCGGAAATATTTCCGGCGCACCAATATGCAGAAATGACGAAGAGGCAGCGGCAGAACTTTCAAGGCTGTGTGACACAATACTCTCCAACAACAGAAAAATACGGCTGCGGGCTGACGATTCTGTTATGGCATTCTTTGAAAACAAACCGTACATGGTGCGTCGTTCAAGAGGCTATGCACCGCTTCCGGTTATATCGTCAAAAAGATATGAACACAGTGTGCTTGCGGTCGGCGGTGAACTGAAAAACACCTTCTGCCTTGCGACGCATGACCTTTTCTACCCCTCTCCCTATATAGGGGATTTGGAAAATATGAAAAGTGTTACGGCGCTTTCGGAAGCTGTAAAAAGAATGTCGGATATGCTTGAAATCAAGCCTGAGGCAGTTGCCTGCGACCTTCACCCGCGCTACAACTCAACGTCGTTCGCGTATGAACTCGGACTGCCTGTGATAGAAGTTCAGCACCACTTTGCGCACGTTGCATCGTGTCTTGCGGAAAACAATTTCTGCGGCAAAGCGATAGGCGTTTCTTTTGACGGCACGGGCTATGGAACTGACGGAAGTATATGGGGCGGAGAATTTCTGCTGGCTGACCTTTGCGGCTTTGAACGGCTCGGCAGTCTTGCGCCGTTCCGACAGGCAGGGGGCGATGCCTCGTCGCGCGAAGGCTGGAGGATCGCAGTTTCGCTGCTGATTGACACTCTGGACAGCAAAGAAAAAACAGAAGAAGCAAATGAACTGCTTAATCTATGTGACGAAAACAACCTCAAAACACAGTTCTTTATGCTGGATAAAAACATAAATACGGTGAAATCAACCAGCTGCGGTCGGCTTTTTGATGCTGTCTCTGCAATTCTTGGCATACGGCGCGCCTCAACCTTTGAAGGCGAAGCATCTATGGCGCTTCAGTTTATGGCAGACGAAAACGTGCCATCGCCCGTATGCGCGCAGATTACTGATGGAGAGCTCTTTTCTGTCGCGACAAAGCCGCTGATTTTTGCGCTGTACGAGGGAGCAAGAAACAAAACAGACGTGCATGTGCTTGCCGGAGCTTTTCATACGGCTCTTGCCGAAATGATACTTGAAGGCTGCCGTCTGTCACGCGCGAAAACCGGGGTAAAAACGGTTGCGCTTTCCGGTGGGTGTTTTCAAAATCTGCTTTTACTTTCAAAAACAAAGCGGCTGCTTGCCGCAGACGGCTTTGACGTGCTTTTACATTCGCTTGTGCCGCCGAACGACGGCGGAATCTGTTTAGGACAGGCGGCGTTTGCGCAGGAAAGAATGAAATGTGGTAATTACCAATGATCAAGTACCAATTACTAATTGTGAATGCCTTGCTTCGTACCAATGGACACAGGCAAACCTTTGATTAAAAATAAAACCGTAATAAAATTTTCTAAAACATTAAGATTCTGACTTACAATGTCGGCTTTAGCCATCACCATAACTGATAATTAATGTTCTGATATTGAAAGGAGCGGTATAAATGTGCGTGGGACTTCCAGCAAAAATTGTAAATATTGAAGACGGAATGGCTGTCATTGACGCAACGGGAGCCAGAAGAAAAATATCTGTTGAACTGCTAGACGAGCTCAATCCGGGTGATTACGTAATGATTCATGCCGGAATAGCGATAGCAAAAATCGACTCGGAAAAGGCGGAAAAATAATGACGGAGGCAGAGAAAAACATTCGCGAATACAGCGGCTCCAAAATTCGCATAATGGAAGTATGCGGCACACACACACACGAAATTTTCCGTCACGGTATTCGCAGGCTTCTGCCGGAAAACATAGAGCTTATCACAGGTCCCGGCTGCCCAGTTTGTGTTACCCCTGTTGATTTTATCGATGAGGCGTTGTGGCTTGCAGAAAAAGATATTACAGTTACCACCTTCGGAGACCTTATACGTGTGCCCGGAAGCAGAAAAAATCTTGCCGCCGCGAGAAGCGAAGGTGCAAAGATAAAAATCGTCTATTCGCCGCTTGACGCGGTTGACTATGCGGCAGAAAATCCGAACGAACAGGTGGTTTTCCTCTCCGTCGGCTTTGAAACAACGGTGCCTGCCGCCTGCCTTGCGGTTGAACATGCAAAAAAAGCGGGGCTGAACAACTTTACGCTGCTTACGGCAAACAAAACCATGCCTGAGGCATACGGCGCACTTTCAGGCAGCGCGGAAGCGTTTCTGTACCCCGGGCATGTCAGTGTAATTACCGGTACATCTCTTTATGAGAAGCTTAAACAGCGCGGAATTTCAGGTGTTGTGGCAGGGTTTACCGCAGAAGAGATAATTGAGGCGATAGCGGCGATAATTAAAAATTACGAAAAAGGTGAGCCGTTCTTTGAAAACTGCTATCCGCAAGTGGTAAAAGCAGAAGGAAATCCCGCCGCGCTGCGCGTGATTGAACGTACAATGACAGCGTGCGACGCTGAATGGCGGGGACTTGGCATAATACAAAATTCAGGGCTTAAACTGAATGTGGCTTACGAAGCCTTTGACGCTCGTATAAAATTTGAAATGCCGGAAATCAAAGGACACGCAAATCCCGCCTGCCGCTGCGGCGAGGTGCTTCGCGGCAGTTGCAGACCATACGACTGCCCATTGTTCGGCAGACTCTGCAACACAGAAAACCCTGTTGGAGCCTGTATGGTGTCAAGCGAAGGCGCGTGCAGCGCGTATTTCAAATACGAAATTCAGAATATCAAGTAATCGATAATCGAAAGTTCACATAACGATAATCACAAATCGACTTACAATATTGATGCGCGAAAATCGAAACTAACGACAAAGGAGTGCAGATACATGCCAGACGTAATCACACTTGCACACGGTGCGGGCGGAAAAAAAACATCGGAACTTATAAACAAAATATTTAAGAAACACTTCTCAAATCCCAATCTGACGGCAGATGATGCCGCAGTACTTGAATTCCCGGGCAAAAAACTTGCCTTTACGACAGATGGATTCATAGTTTCACCAGCGGAATTTCCCGGAGGCAACATAGGAAAACTCTCAATCTGCGGCACTGTCAACGACTTGTCCTGCATGGGCGCAAAACCGCTATATCTATCCTGTGCTTTTGTAATTGAAGAAGGATTTCCGATAGAAACGCTTGAAAAAATTGCCGCAGCAATGGAGCATACCGCAGCAGAATGCGGCGTGCAGATTTGTGCTGGAGACACAAAAGTTGCAGGCAAAGGTCAAGTTGACGGTGTGTTCATTACAACCACAGGCATAGGGCTTGTTGACGAAGAAGCGCGCCCTGCCGGCGCAAAAGCTCAGCCGGGCGATAAAATCATAGTCACCGGTGACATTGGCAGGCACGGCTGCACAATACTTCTCGCGCGCGACGAATACGGCATAGAAGCAGACGTCACAAGCGACTGCGCGCCGCTTTGGACAAACGTAAAAGCCATACTTGACATTACGAAAGACATTCACGTCATACGCGACGCAACGCGCGGAGGAGTGGGGACAGTACTTTATGAAATAGCGGAACAGAGCAATATCGGCATTAAACTTAACGCGGCAGACATTCCTGTCCGCAGCGACGTAAAGGGAATATGCGGAATGCTGGGGCTTGAGCCGCTTTACCTTGCCTGCGAAGGGCGGCTTGTAATATTTGCGCCGGCAGAACATGCAGAAGCGATAGTTGAAACGCTCAGAAAAGTTAAAAACTCGGAGGCCGCGCAGATAATCGGCGAAGTTACGGCAGAACTGCCTGGCAAAGTCGTAATGAAAACAGCAATAGGTACAGAAACGCTGCTTCCTGCTCCTGGCGGGGAACTTTTGCCGAGGATTTGTTGAACAGCAAATCACTGACGTTCAGCATAGCAGCTTGCATCTTAAAAGACCGATGAACACTTGGCAAAAACTCTTAACGAACTTGTCGAACGAACAACGGTGAATATTTTGCTGAGTGAACGCAGTGAGCGGCATACTAAATGAACAAAGCGAATGGTCTGCTCAGTAAAGTACGAACATTATTCTGCGGCTGACGACAAATGACTGTACCGTGCTATAATATAACCATGCGAAAGACAATAACAGCGGTACTTCTGACATTATTACTTGCAACACCTGCGTTTGCTGCTCTTACTCCGCTGCAGGCAAAAAAAGTGTGGTCGGAAGTCGCGCCTGCTGCCGGGTTTGAAGAACTGCCCTTCTACTGCAAAGCAAGTATAACGCCGAATGCATGGGTTAGTTCAGGAAAAGCTGTAACAGTCACCACGGGCCTGCTTAAAATACTTGACACGGAAGACGAACTTTACGGTGTTCTTGCGCATGAAGCAGGACATATAAAACTTAACCATCACGGCAAAACAATCGGAAGGCAGGTTGGAAGAAGTTTACTGTCATCCGTGCTGACATCACTTGTAGGCGGTGTTACAGGATATGCTGCCAACGTCGGAGTTTCGCTTGTATCCGCCGGCTACAGTCGAGAACAGGAAATAGAAGCAGATGACTATGCCGTTAACCTTGCCGCCGGCAACGGAAAAAACCCTGCAGGACTGTACAATGCGCTGTATAAACTTTCAAAATATCATAAAACCGAAGGCAGCGGCTTCAACTCTCATCCGCCGGACGACAGACGGCTGCTGCATATAAAAAACACAATAAAAAAACTAAGCCTTTCAGGCATAACATCAGACAAAACCTTTGCGGCACATCAAAAAGCACGGGAAGAAACAGAAACCGCAAATAGACAGAACACAGAATCTGCCACAAAAGAACAACAGACTACAACAGAATAAAGCGGGAGAAAAAATGTTTGGAAACAAAGGACTCGTACAGGTTTACACAGGAGACGGCAAAGGAAAAACTACGGCAGCGCTCGGACTCCTTGTGCGTGCCGCAGGACACGGCGCCAGAGTAGTTATCATCCAGTTTATGAAAGGCTGGAACGGCTACGGTGAATACAAACTGCTTTCAAAAATAAAAAACATTACGCTTATCCACACCGGAGCGCCTAAATGTGTGAGCCGGGGCGCAGAATCAGAATGGGACAAAAGCGAAGCGGAAAACGCCTTCAAATTTGCAAAAAAATACGCTGCACCGCAGATGTGCGATATGCTTATCCTTGACGAACTCAGCTGGGCAATTTCGCACGGCTTTATAAAAACCGATGACGTACTGAAACTCATTGACAAAAAACCTGAACAGCTTGAAATAATAATCACGGGGCGTGATGTCCCGCAAGAAATTATCGACAAAGCAGAACTTGTCAGCGAAATAAAAGAAATTAAACACCCCTTCGCGCAGGGAATTAAAGAACGCAAAGGGATTGAATATTAAAACACTCATATCAAGTACAGGCGCACTAACGGCTGACAACAAAGCGAACAGACAACACAAGCAAAAAACAACCAAAACGGTTGAAAATACAAAAGGAGGAGTCAAAAATGACAACCAAAGACAATCTCGCGGCAGCATTCGCCGGAGAATCACAGGCGAACCGCAAATACCTGCTTTTTGCTGAAAAAGCAGCAGCAGAAGGCCACAAAGGAGTAGCACGCCTATTCAGAGCAGCGGCAGCAGCCGAACAGCTCCACGCATTTGCAGAATTCAAGGCACTCGGCGGAGTAAAAACAACACTTGAAAACCTTGAAGCGGCGAAAGCCGGTGAAACATTTGAATTCACCGAAATGTATCCGCCGATGATAGAAACAGCAAAAGCCGAAGGCGAAAAAGCAGCAGAAAGAGCATTTACACTTGCGAACGCAGCTGAAAAAGTCCACGCTGAGCTTTATGCCGACGCAATTGCAGACATAGACAATGATGCAGTTTACTACGTCTGTCCGGTATGCGGCTACATCCACAAAGGCAAAGCAGAAGGCAGCTGCCCGATTTGCGGTGTCCCTGCAGAAAAATTTACAGAATTTGCCGACTAATCTGTACTAAAAATCCGCGGAGGCTCCGAATTCCGGAGTCTCCGTTTTTATGCCCGAAAAATATAAAAATTTCAAGATATAAGAAATATATGATATAATCATAACAATATAGTGGAACTCTAAGTCCACTTTTATCAGGGATACGAAATGAGGTGGCGCTATGAAGCGGCTCATTGTGAAGTTTATACTAAAACTCTTTTTCAGAGTAAAGATTGAAGGTTGGGAAAACTGGAAAGCAACCGACGGAGAAAATGTTATTGTTGCTCCCAACTATGTATCCTATATTGACCCGCTTATCCTTGCGATGTTCCTTCCGGAAACGGCGCCTTTTGCAATCGAACGCAGACTGACGCAGAAACGCTTCGCCAACTGGTTCCTGCCGCTTGCGGAAACCCACATTCTTGACGCAGACTCACCGATGACGCTCCGCTACTTCCTCGGACTTCTGAAAGAAGGAAAGCGCTGCATCATCTTCCCCGAACTTCAGCCGACAATAACCGGAAACTCAATGAAAGTCTCCGCCGGCGTTGCCCACATTGCGGAGCATACCGGCGCCAAAATTCTTCCGATACAGATTTTGGGAACGCAGAACACCCCGTTCAGCAGAATACAGCACAAACGCGGACTTAAGCTTTTCCGCCGCGTAGTCATCCGTGTTTTCCCGGCAAAAGAAATCAAAATTCCCGAAGAAATAAAAGGCTCACGGCGTACTGCAATGGCCGGCCGTGCGCTTGAAAAAATAATGGAAGACGCGGCACTGTACGCGCGCCGCAAAGAAAAGAAACTCTTTGACAACCTCATCGACGCCAGAAACGAATTCGGCGGCAACAGGCGCCTCTTTGCGGACTTAGGCTCAAAACCCGTCACCTACAACGGATTTATCACGCGCATACTGCTGATACAGGGACTTTACAGAAAACAGAAATTTGAAGGTGACGTTGTCGGCGTTCTGCTTCCGACCTCGCTTGCCGGCGTAATTTCGCTCTACGCGCTGCAGAACATAGGCAAAATCCCGTCTCCGCTGAACTTCTCAATCGGCGGGCGCGCGCTTGTAAGCTGCTGCCGCACGGCACAGATAAAAACGGTAATCACAGCCCATACCTTCATTGACAAAGGCAAACTCTCAGGGCTTGTTGACGCGCTTGTCGAAGCCGGCATACGCATCGTATGGCTCGACGACATAGGCAAGAGCATAACAACCGGCGAAAAAATTGCGGCTGCGCTCTATGCCCCGTTCATAAAATCCGCGCCGGTCAAAGAAGGCGAAACGGACAAAACGGCTCTCGTCCTCTTCACCTCAGGCTCCGAAGGCGCGCCCAAAGGCGTTGCGCTCAGCCACAAAAACCTCAACACAAACCATGCGCAGATGTTCACGCGCGTTGAATTCTACCAGAGCGACAGGGCAATGAACGCAATGCCGATATTCCACTCCTTCGGCCTTAGCGGCGTATTTATGCCTGTAACGCTCGGCTTCTTCGTTGTATTCTACCCGTCGCCGATAGCCTACAAAACAATCGCGGCAGCCTGCTACGACGAAAGAATAACGATAATCTTCTCAACGGACACCTTCCTTCAGGGCTACGCCAAAGCGGCGACAAACAACTACGACTTCTCATCGGTGCGCCTGCTTGTGCAGGGCGGCGAAAAAACGCGCCCGGCAACGCTGGAGCACTGGTTCAACCGCTTCGGCATACGCATAACGGAAGGCTACGGCGTAACGGAAGCCTCTCCGGTTGTCGCCAACAACTACCATGCACACTTTAAAGCAGGCTCCGTAGGACTGTTCTGCTCAGGCATAGACTACAGGCTTGAACCTGTCGAAGGTGTTGCAAAAGGCGGCAGACTCTGGCTTAAAGGCGACAACATCATGAAAGGCTACATCCGCTCGACCAACCCTGGCGTAATAGAGCCGCTTAAAGACGGCTGGTACGACACGGGAGACATTGTGGACGTGGACGAAGACGGCTTTGTAACGATACTCGGACGCGCGAAACGCTTTGCGAAAATAGGCGGCGAAATGGTATCTCTTGCCTCAATAGAAGAAGTCATCAACGAAGTATGGCCGGAACACCACCATGCGGCGGTAATGACCGAAGGCGGCAGCAAAGGCGAAACACTTACCTTGGTCACCACAATGCAAGAACTGCAGGCAAAAGAACTTCGCGCAAAACTTGCCGAAAATGGAATGGCAGAAATAGCGATACCTAAAAAAGTGCTCTACATGGAAGACATGCCGATACTTGCGACAGGCAAAGTTGCCTATCCGGCACTGGCAGAAAAACTAAAAGAAAAAACATCTGCAAATTAACAAAAAACCAAAAACAACACACAAAAAAACAACAGGCTTGAAAAAACACAAAGCCTGTTGTTTTTTAACAAACACAGCAACAGCAAGACAAAATGCGGGAAAAAGCCCAAAGCAGCAGCATACAAATACACACAAATTGTATCTAAAATTAACACAATTCATCAAAAACTTTATCCCCGCAAAAAACTTTGTGCTTGTTTTTTTAGTAAAATACTGTATTATTGTCGAGTCACAAAAAACAGAAACATTCACAAGAACAGCTACAACAGAGGAGAGATAACAATGAAAAAAACAATTATTGCCGCAGTCATCATTGCCGCAGCGATAGCAGGAGCTTTTGCAATACTCCGCAAACCGGACACTCCGGCTCAGCAGACAGTATTCCGTTTTGCGGGACAATCCGCGCCGAACAGCCCTGCGACAAAATTTATGCAGGACATCTCAAAAGAAATAGCGGAAAAAACCAACAACCGCGTTATACTCAAAGTTTATCCTGCCAACCAGCTCGGAAACTATTCGGTTGTAACGCCGGAACTAATGAAAGGCACAATTGACTTCTCATGTCAGTCAATAGCAACAGACTTTGACAAACGCCTTGAAATACTCTACACAAACGGTTACATAAGCAGCTACGAAGACGCGAAAAAAACCTTTGCAGCAGACGGATGGATGACAAAACAGCTTGACAAATGTCTCAACGAAGCCGGTATAAAAATGCTCGGCTGCTACATTGAAGGCTTTATCGGCATCGCTTCAAAAAAACCGCTCAACGACCCTCTCAATCCGAAAGTTGACAAAGGAGTACTTACACGTATACCCAACATGCTCAGCTTCGAACTTGGAGCAAAAGCAATGGGCTTCCGTCCGGTCACAATTCCGTATTCAGACGTTTACCAATCGATGCAGACAGGTGTCTGTGACGCGGCCGACGGATATCCTACATACGCTGCCTACACAATCCTCGGCGACGTGATGAAATACTGGTACAACACAATGTACTCCGTTGAATATCTCGGTATCCTTGCAAGTGAAAAAGCGTGGCAGAAAATTTCGCCCGAAGACCAGAAAATCATCGCCGAAATTTGCGCGAAACACACGGCAAAAGGGCTTGAAGAAGCAGAAGCCAACGACAAACAAGCCATGGAACTCATGAAAAAACGCGGCATACAGGTCTTCACATACAGCAAAGAAGAACTCAAAGCACTCCACGATGCAAACGTTGCCTCATGGGGCGAACTTGCAAAACGCGGTGTTGACCAGAAACTCATGACAGAATTCATCGAACACTTCAAATAGACACACAATGACAGAAACAACGATAAAAACAGACCAGACAAAAAAGACAGAAGCCTCCGTCTATGCGGGTAACCGCAAGGCGGAGTGTCTTTTTGACAAAATAACAACCAAAACATTTTCGGTAATCACATTCACAATATCCGTACTGCTCACGCTGATTATATGCGCGGCAACAATGCTCCGTTACTGCTTTGAAATAGACCTTTTCGGCTACGAAGAATGGATAAAAGTCTTCGCCTTTTGGCTCTACTTCATGGGAGCGGCATACGGAGCATTTGAAGGCACACATATCTCGGCAGACCTCGTTCAGTCCTATATGAAACCGGGCATACTCCGCAGAGTCCTGCTTATTGTCAGACACATCATCACCTTCGTCACATCCAGCCTCTTTGTATGGTATGGCTGGAACTACTTCAAATTCGACCTGCTCGGTCCCATGGGAGATGGACGTTTTACGGCAAAATCAGTACTCTGGGGCATACCGGCATGGTGTGCCTCGGGTGCGATACTTCTCGGGCTATTCTTCATGGCATGGTATTTCGGCGCTGACCTATACCGCTCGCTGAAAACCGCGGCGAAAGGAAGCGGCGAATAATGATATACATAGCACTTGCGATCCTTCTCCTCACACTCATAATAGGTGTTCCTGTCCCCGTAAGTTTTATGGTCTCATGCGCGTGGCTCATATTCTTCGGCGGTCCTGACTGCAGCGGATATGACCCGTCACAGCTGCTCCCCTACGGCTTTGCGCAGATGAACTCCGTATCGCTCATAGCGATAGCAATGTTCATACTTGCAGGCGGCATAATGGAACGCGGCAAAATTGCAGAAAAACTCATTGATGTTGTTGACATCTTTGTCGGACATTTCAAAGGCGGACTCGGAGTAGTTGCGACAATTGCCTGTGCAATATTCGGTTCAATATGCGGCGCGGCATGCGCTACACTCTCCTGCATAGGAGCGATAATGTTCCCTCGGTTCAAAAAAGACGGATACCCAATGGGACATGCCTGTGCGCTCATGGCAAACTCCTCGCTGCTTGGGCTTCTCATACCGCCGAACGCAACGCTCATCATCTTTGCCTGGATAAGCGGAATTTCAGTCCTCGACTGCTTCCTCTCGACAATAATTCCCGGCATCTTTGCGATGATACTCATAAGCATCCTTAACGTCTGGATGCTCAAAAACGAGCCGAACATCATCATCACTCCGAAACTTCCTGCAAAAAAACGCGTGAGCGAACTTGGCAGAAGAATAAAAATAGCAATACCGGCGCTATTTATGCCCTTCCTCGTGCTTGGCGGCATCTACGGCGGCATAATGACAACGACCGAAGCCTCGGCGCTTGCCGTACTGTACTGTGTTCCTGTTGGTTTTTGGATATACAAAGGACTTGACCTCAAAGGCTTCTGGAAAATTGTTGTAGAAAGCGCCATATCCACCGGCGTAATCATGATAATGCTCTACTCCGTCGCAATGCTCTCGCGCCTATACATACTAGAAGACCTGCCGGGCAAAATGCTCACGCTGTTCTACTCAATCTCGGACAACAAATACGTCCTGTTGCTACTGATAAACATCTTCCTCATAATCATGGGAATGCTCATGGATGACATCAGCGTAGTTGTCCTCACAACACCGATACTCATGCCGATAATACAGCAGCTTGGAATAAACCCTGTACACTACGCGGCAATAGTTGGTGTCAACACTGCTGTTGGCTGCATAACACCGCCGGCAGCTCCCGTGCTGTACCTCAGCGGACGTGTCGGAGGTGCCGAAATAAGAGAAATAATGAAACCGGCAGTCAAATTCATGCTCCTTGCATGGATACCGGTACTCATACTCACCACATACTTCCCGAAAGTAGTCCTCTTCTTGCCGCACATCATACGCGGCGTAGAGTGGTAATTGACACCTAACAAAACCGTTGAAACATCATTAAAATCCTCGTTTCCCAGCGAAGCCCGTTAGTAAAAAGAAAGACCCGAGACACTGGATTCTGCGCTAAGCCGTTGGCTTCCGCAGAATGACGGTGGGGAGACGGACTTCCGTACCCTTGCAGGGCACAGGCAGAATGATGGTTAAAAAAGTTTTGTCTTGCTGCGGGCACAAAGTGCAGCGCAGCATCCAGCGGCTGAAAATCCTCGTCTCACTGCGGGACGCGAAGCGTCAGCGCAGTGCCCAGCGGCTTTGCGCGAGTGAAACGAGCGCCATAACATAACAACGCTAATCAGACAAAACAAAACGCCCGAGAGCGATAAAGCTCTCGGGCATTT
>JAZUIB010000041.1:0-43140 GCA_045642025.1 Synergistaceae bacterium | reverse complement strand
TATGGAGCCGGCGAGTGGATTCGAACCACCGACCTGCGCATTACGAGTGCGCTGCTCTACCGACTGAGCTACACCGGCAACGCCATTTTGAAAAAAATGGCGGTCCTAACGAGATTTGGACTCGTGTCGCAGCCTTGAAAGGGCTGTGTCCTAGACCGCTAGACGATAGGACCGCAAGATGGTGAGTTGTTGGGGACTTGAACCCCAGACCCTCGGATTAAAAGTCCGATGCTCTACCAACTGAGCTAACAACTCGTGCACCACGAGGGAATATTTTACAGTAATTTTTCAGAATGTCAACCGTTTATTGAATATTTTTTGTCAGACCGGCATCAGGGGTCAATATTTTTTCCGTTTCCCGTTGTATCAGCATTTAACCTGCATTTTTAAAGCAGTTCTTCAAGATACTTTTCTTTTTCAAAGGTTCCCTGCGGCAGGTCTGAACTCTCTACTTCTTTTACTATGTTTCCATCGCGCATTATTTTAAAGCTGTCGCCGAGCTTCACAGACTGCGCCAGACTGTGTGACACCATTATTATCGGAATGTCTTTTTTGAGAACGTTAAAACAGTCTTCAATTATTTCCGAGGATTTTCTGTCAAGCGATGCCGTTGGTTCATCAAGCAGAAGCAGCTCAGGTTCAAGCGCAAGCACTCTTGCAAGGCACATTCTTTGCTGCTGTCCGCCGGATAATTCGGATGCCGGCACATTCAGACGATCTTTGACTTCATCGTACAAACCGACCGTCCTAAGCATTTGTTCAGCCTTTTCAACTGCGGCGGTATGCGAAATTCCGCGTGCAAGTTCAAGCGGAAGCGTGATGTTTTTTATAAGTGTCATTGGCAGCGGATTGGGTGTCTGAAAAAGTATTCCTGCCAAACGGCGAAGCTGCGGCAAGTCCATTCTGCTGTCATAAACTGAAGTTTTCAAGCCCTTCAGTTCAAGGACAACTTCCCCGCTCGTTCTGCAGCCGTCAAACACTTCGTTCAGTCTGTTTACCGCACGCAGAAGCGTAGTTTTGCCTGCTCCGGAACGTCCGATCAACACGGTTATCTTTCCGCTTTCAAACCGTGTACTTATATTGTGCAGTATTTCCCTCCCTTTAAAGCTGACTTTGAGATTTTTAATTTCAGCACAGATGTTGTTACTCATATTTTTCAGTTCCTTTCAGTGAGCATTCCATGCTCTTCTGGAACAGCGAGGCAGCCGAAACAAACAGCACTGAGAGAATAAGAAGTACCATAGCCGCTCCGAAACCGCGCATAAGCTCGTATTCGTCAGTGTATTGCGCTGACGTGTAATATATGCGAAACGGGAGAGCCTCGAATTTAGCTGTCAGTCCTGAGGGGATGCCTGAATTTATAACCACTCCGGTCAGCATGATTACGGCAGTGTCTTCCGCCGCTCTTCCTGCCGCAAGTATAATCCCGCTTATAATGCCGCGCGCAGCCGACGGTATCACAAGATAACGAAGCAGCTGCCCGTGAGTAAAACCAAGAGACACGCCCGTCAATTTCAAGGACACGGGAAGGCTCTCTATTGATGAACGCGTGGCGGTGACAAGAGCGGGCATAACAAGCAGCGCGAGACAGAACGCTGAAAGCAGGATTGAAGTCGATGCCTGCGGGAAAACCGTCTTACGCAGAAACAGTATAAGAACAAAGCCGAAAAGCCCCATAACAATCGAAGGGGTTCCTGCAAGCAGATCCATTGCCAGCGACAGATATTCTGCCCTTCTGCCTTTCGCGAAACAGGACAGATATATGCCGCAGCAGATACCCGGGACTGCCGCAAACAGCATGGTAAGCAGAACCAGGCAGAGAGTACCGACAGTCGCAGGCCATATTCCTTCCCACACTGGGGACAGCCCAACTACAGCTTTAAGCGGCTGGGTGTCTCCAAAAAACAGTTGCAGATTCAACACAGGCAGACCGTGCGACACGACAAAACCAAATAATGCTGCCAAAAACAACAGCACGTAGGCACAGCCGGTATATGCAAGCAGTTTTATAATGTTAAATTTCCATTTCATCTGTTTTTTTCATTTTCGCTTTAACGGAAAATCTGAACAACAAATTCGCGGCTATGCAGACAATAAGCAGTATGCCGCCGGAGACAAACAGCGAATAGTACGCGGTGCCGCCGACGTCTGAGGACATCACAAGACCTATGTGCGCGGTCAGGGTGCGTATGGCATCTGACGGAAGGCACGGGTGCTGTACCGCGTTGCCCGCGAGCATTGTAGGAATCATGGTGTCTCCGCAGGCACGCCCAAATCCAAGCAGCGCGGCAGAGAAAAGCCATTTTTTTGCCGCCGGAAGCGCAATATAGACAAATTGTTCCGCTCTTGAAAAGCCCAGCGCCTCAGCAGTCACAGAACTTTCCTTCATTAACTGCTCAACAACTCCGCTGATCGTAAGCGACATTGTCGGCGTTATGAGCAAGGCAAGCAGCAACGTCGCAGTCAGCCATGAAAAACCTGTACCTCCGAGCGCGTCACGGATTACAGGCGCAAGCAGAAAAACCGAAGCAAAACCGTAGACAACCGTCGGCATGGCTGTCATTGTACGCAGAAGCGAGTGCAGACAGGCAGCCACGCGTCTGCTTCCAAAGCCGTGTATGAACGACACCACGCCGAGGGTAATGCACCAGCCAAGCAACAGCGACGAAACGGACAATGCCGTCGTAGCGGAAAGCATAGGAAGAATTCCAAAATGTCCCTCTTCGGGACGCCATATTGAAGTAAAAAGCGTACTGCCTCCGTGTATTACACCGTCAATGGCACAGCTGATTATAAAAACAAAAAGCAAAACAAGCAGCGATGAAACATACACTGCCGAAAAACCAATCAATGCAGGCGTTTTTAAGCCCGCGGAGTGAGTCTTGTTATCCAACGTTGCGGGTCGATGCGCGGTTGTTCTGAAGTTTCGGAACAACCGCGCGTATTTCCCTTATTTCTTTCTTGCGACAGGTATATATCCGCTGTCTTTGATAATCTGAGCGCCTTCGGGCGTGTAAATGTAGTCAATGAAAAGAGCCGTAAGTCCGGACGGTTTTCCTTTTGTATTCATAAAAAGATCGCGTACTACGGTGTATTTGCCGCTTGCGGCGTTTTCCTGCGTTGCAGTCATTCCTGCCAGCTTCGGCGCTTTGACTGTTTTGTCTATGTGACCTATGCCGACGTAACCAATCGCGCGTTTGTCCTTGCCGACCGCCGTTTTCATGGCGCCGTTTGAATTGACGACATTTGCTTTTGTCGAAACTACAGCTTTTTTAATGGCTTTATCGGTAAAAACTTCTCTTGTGCCGCTTCCGTCCTCGCGAACATAAAGGTTTATCGCTCCGGCTTCTCCTCCGACTTCTTTCCAGTCAGTAATTTTACCGGTGAAAATATCAATAAGCTGTTCAAAGGAAAGCTTGCTGACTTTATTTGCGGGATTGACAACCACCGCAACTCCGTCTATGGCAAACGGGAACGACACAAGACCGTATTTCTGAATCTCAGGTTCCTTCAGCGGGCGGCCTGTGTTGCCGATTTCAACAAGACCTTCGCCGACCTGTTTTACACCGACACCGGAGCCGCCGCCGGCGACTGTAATACGAATGTCGGAATTGACAGTCATTATACGCTTTGCCGCTTCTTTCATAACGGGGATGTGTGCCGTACCGCCCGCAATGTCAATCTTTCCCTTCTGACCCTTAAATGCGTCAAGGGGTGCCGCAAAAGCCGCTCCCGCAAAAACTGCCGCAAATAAAACTGCCGCAAAAAACTTCTTCATGATATCTGCTCCTCCATATTTTTATTCTGCCGTGCAGATTCGGATTCGTACCGACGCCCCGCACTGAACAAATCAAGTATATTAGTTTTACGGTATTGTGTGAAATAAAGATAATTTATAAAACAGATCGATTGATTAAGTTTCTTGGGGACAGGCATTGTTGAAATAAGTCAGAGATGAAATATAATATCCATATACTTTGAAAAAGGATCTGTTTAAATGAGCGAACAAACTCTCGTTTATCTTGTCAGACACGGAGAATGCGCAGGAAACGCTGAGAAACGAATACGGGGACGCGTGGATTTTCCGCTGAACGAAACCGGAAAACTTCAGGCACAAGCAGCAGCTGCAGGACTGTCTGAACTTCATCTTGACTTCGTCTATTCAAGTCCGCTCGTCAGAGCGCTTGAAACAGCGGAAACCATAGCAAAGCCGCACGGTCTTCCCGTCAGCATCTGCGAAGCCTTCACAAACATGAGCTTCGGCGTGTGGGACAACAGAAAGAAATCGGAACTCGCGTCAGAAGATCCGGCCGAATGGGAGCATTGGCTGAACAACACAGAATTGCTGCGGGTTAAAGACGGCGAAACGGTCGATGAAGTGAAGCAGCGCTCCTTCGCCGCACTGAACAAATTAGTCAGGGAGCATGAAGGAAAAGCAATTCTGATAGTTTCCCATCGCGAAGTACTGCGTCCGATGCTTGCGGCAGCTCTCGGCATAAGCAGTCCGTACATGTGGCGCATACATCTCGACAACGCTTCGTGCAGTTGTCTGTCATACACGCCTGAACGCGGCTATACACTGATGAAATCAAACGACACAAGCTATATGAAAAACATAGGATTATTGAACGAGTACGACTAAAAAACTCACAGGGAGACGCGTCTGCTGAATTACAGTTTTTCCTTGCAGCATGCTTCCCCGCATTCAGTACAGCCCAGTTCCTTTCTCAGCCACGCTTCGGCAGGGTGCTTCCACGCAAGCATTGTTGCTGTTTGGAGGTGCAGACATTTTGCGGCGCATGGATTGTTAAATCTGTTAATGCCGCCGACTCCTGTCCTGCCAAAACTTTTTATAATGGCGGAAAGATTTTTAATGTTCTTTGTGCTGTTTTCGGCAATCAGCGCCGCACGCAGTTTCGCATATTCTTCATGCCACTTTTCAACTGTTTCTCTGTTTGCTTCAAGTTCTTTTTCAAACTGCGGTATTTTGTGTTCTGTTTCAAGTTCAGCACACAGTTTATCCAGGTAGGGACAAACAAGCCAAAAAAGCGTCGGGAAAGGGGTATTGTCGGACATAAACGGCTTGCAGACAAGCACTTGCGGATATTCCGCGCTGCAACGAACTGCGACACCCTTTATAAATCCGGTGTCAAAGTTGTCTGTGCGGCTGTTGGCAAGCAGTATTTTTTTATCTTCGTCAGTAAGAGGAGAACAAAAAAACGGAGGATTTGAATCCTCCGGCCTGACTGCATTTTTAATAGTTGCTTCCGCCATGTCCGTTGCCGCGCCGTTTTGCGCGCGGATCTTTCGTTTTGCCGTTGAGGTCAGCCATCTTTTCGTCGCTGAATTTCATGAAGTTGGAAAGCTTTTTTTCAAAATCGTCTTCCAGCTTTGCTCTGGACGGCAAAGGTTCTCTTACCTGCATCGCTTTTATGGAGAGATCTATTCTGCCCTTATCGTCTATTTTGATAACTTTGGCTGTAACTTCCTGACCTACGGCGATGTGGTCTTCAACTTTTTTGACATAGTTGTATGACAGTTCAGATATATGTATCATCGCCTTCTGTCCTGTTTTTAAACGGACAAAAGCACCGTAAGCGGCAACGTGTTCAACTTTTGCCGTTATAACGTCTCCTATTCTGACTTCTTCCTGTACGGGCTTATTTTCTGCCATCTAAAACTGTCCTCCATAAGTCTGTTGTGCAAATTTTAGCACAATTTTTTAATTTGCAAACATAATTTTCTATTTTTTGTTTTTGATGCCCAGTTCTGTTATGAAGGTTTGGCGCAGCACTTTGATGTAGGTACCCTTCATACCAAGGCTGCGGCTTTCGATTATGCCTGCGCTGCTTAGTTTTCTGAGCGCATTTACAATAACACTGCGGGTTACTCTGGCTTTGTCTGCCACGTTGCTTGCAACTACTATGCCTTCATTGCCTCTGAGGTCACACATAATGTGGCGTATGGCTTCCACTTCCGAGAAAGACAGCGCACGCATTGCCATTTGCACTATCAACTGCTCACGTCCGTATTCTTCTATTTTTTTGCCGCGTTCGTTAAGGAATTCTATTCCTACAACAGTGCCGAGGTATTCCGCAAGAACAAGATCACGCGTATCAAATTCATAGCCGAAACGCGCAAGGATAAGGGTTCCCAAGCGAATTCCCGAGCCGTTTATGGGAACATAAATTGAATGTTTATTTGAATATGTACAGTTTTCTTTAGGGTCGTACGCGCAGAAACCATGGTCGGAGTAATTAAGCAGAGACTCACGCACTCTGTTAAGGCGCTCAACATATGCCCCAGGAAGGCAGCTTTTTTCAAGTATTTTGTCCATAATCGGACAATCATATTCACTGACAAATGAATAACCTAAAATCGTACCTTCCGTGTTGACAATATATACGTTTGCTGCAGACAGGTCCGACATCAGTTTCGCAAGTTTCGGGTAATTTACAGGGCTACTGACATCAGCAGCCTGAAGTTCGCGGCTTACTATTCTTGTTTTTTCAAGAAGATCCTGCATTGCTGAAGGGTCAAGCAGTTTCGGTCTAGCATCTATAAGTTCCTTTGGTGTTATATTCATATCTTGTCCTTTCTGCAGTTATCCGTTTGCTCTTGGATGTGTCTGCATATAGCTCTTTTTAATCTGTTCCGTCGTTATCAGCAGATACTTCTGGGTTGTTGCAATGCTTTCGTGCCCCAGCAGTTCCTGAACAACTCTTAACGGCGCACCGTGCTCAAGCATATGTGTTGCAAAACAGTGCCGCAACGTATGAGGTGAAATATTGTATATTCCAAGGTTTTCTCCGGCTTTGATAATTATTCTGTGAACTGTTCTTGCCGCAATTCTTTCGGAGCAGCTTTTGCCTGATTTGAATACAGCACCCTCGTTGCCTGTTGCAATCGCCCATTCTTCAAGCATTTTCTGAACACCTTTCCCAAACGGAACACGCCTTTCTTTACTGCCCTTACCAACAACACGCAGCATTCTTTCATCAATTTCAATATCATCCCAGTTAAGCCCGACAACTTCCGATACACGAAGCCCCGCACTATACATAACTTCCAGCAGAAGCCTATCGCGCATGTTGTTTTTGCCTTCATCAGGACCTTCTGTCAGAAGCCTTATCGTATCTTCGTAAGAAATAGCCTTAGGTATGGAATTTTCTATTTTAGGGCCTTTTAATCCTTCACCAGGGTCTGATTGGATGATTCCACGCACTGCAAGCCATTTTACAAAGCCTCGCACTGCCGATAGTTTACGTGATGCAGAACTTTTTTTGGAGCCTATGCCAAGGATGTTGCTCAGGAAAATTCTTATGGAATTTCTGTCTATTCCGGAAACGTCCGTTATGCCCTGCCCTTTAAGATATTCAGCAAACTGCATAAGGTCGCTCTCGTAATTTATCAGTGTATTTTCAGAACGGCCGCGCGATTTCATGTATGCTATAAATGTTTCTATGGCTTCGTATATGTTTTTCATGCCGCTATTGTAACTCTGAATTTTATATATTTCAAGAAATATTTAGAAAATTCACAAAATACATATATTTTTGAAAATTACACAATTAAAAAAGCTTCCGAAGTACGAAAGCTTTACAGTTTTTAATGATTAGATAATTTGAACACTCCGCTGTTTCGTATCATAAACCCTCTTAACGCGGCAAGCGAACGTTCAGCATAGGCCGCACAACGGTCAGCACGCTTATGGATTTTTTTACCAGGAAGTTTTGGCATAATGCCAAGATTAGCATTCATTGGCTGAAATGTTTCTGGCACTGCCGTTTTCAGATAATTGAGCAGAGAGCCGATAGCTGTTTCCAGCGGTAAGTCCGGCATCCGCTGTCCTGTAAGTTTAGCATAGCAGAAAATCGCAGCGCAAAATCCCATAGCCGTACTTTCAACATAGCCTTCTACTCCTGTTATCTGCCCAGCAAGAAACATGTCATTTTTTCCTTTGAGACGCAGATACCCGTCTAACACTTCTGGTGCGCATACAAACAGATTTCTGTGCATTACGCCTTTACGCACGAATTCTGCGTTTTTTAGCGCAGGAATAAGTCTGAACACACGTTCTTGTTCTCCCCATTTTAAGTTAGTTTGAAAACCGACAATGTTAAATAATGTGCCTTCTGTGTTATCCTGTCTGAGCTGAACAACTGCACATGGGCGCCTTCCGTTTTTGTCTTCAAGACCAACAGGACGCAGCGGCCCGAACAAAAGTGTTTTTTCTCCGCGCTTGGCTGTTACTTCAACAGGCAAACAACCCTCAAAATGTTTTATTTCTTCTTCTTCGAATTCATGTCTCGGCGCGGTTTCCGCATTTACAAGTTCTTTCCAGAAATTCGCGTAGGTTTCTTCGTCCATGGGACAGTTGATGTAATCCCCTGTTTCACCGTAACGATTAGCTCTGTAAGCGTTTGCCATGTCAACGCTCTCAAGTGTAACGACAGGTGCAACGGCATCATAAAAATAGAGAAATTTTTCTCCGGTCAGTTCTTTGATTGTCTGCGTAAAAACAGGCGAGGTAAGTGGTCCTGTAGAGATAATTGTAATGCCTTCAGGAATTGACGTAACTTCTTCACGTATTACTTCGATATTGGAGTGCTCTGTAATTCTTTTGTCTATAAGCGCAGCAAATTTTTCTCTGTCAACCGCAAGTGCATTGCCGGCAGGTACACGACTTTGTTCCGCACAATCAATGATGAAACTTTCCATTGTGCGGAGTTCCTGTTTTAATATTCCGGCAGGGGTAACAGGTTTATCTCCCCCGAGTGAGTTGCTGCATACGAGCTCGCCAAGGAGCGCAGTTCGGTGTGCAGGCGTAAATTTCTGCGGGCGCATTTCATAAAGTTTTACCTTTACGCTGCGCTGCGCAAGTTGCCATGCGGCTTCGCAGCCAGCTAAACCGCCGCCGATTATAATTACGCTACATGTCCGACTCACTGTCGTCTTCTTCCTCTTTTTTCTTTGAAAGTTTTGCCGCAATTTCACGAGGGAGTTTCCAGGCAACGTAGTCACAATCAGGATAGCGCGTACAGGCATAGAAGAAACGTCCTGCTGTTTTTCCGTTTTTGGCACGACGGCGGACAAGTTCACCTTCTCCGCATTTTGGACATTTTATTCCTGTTGTTTTGACAATCGGAGCTGTATATTTGCATTCCGGATACCCGCTACAGGCGATAAACTCACCAAAACGTCCGCTGCGTTTTACAAGCGGCTCTCCACACTGTGGACAGATTTCGCCTGTAAATTCAGGTTCAGGATGCATTGTCTCAGCTTTTTCAACCACTTCATCAAGTGTAGGCTTGAAATTTTTCCAAAAGTTGTCTACGAGGTTATGCCATTCGAGCGCTCCATCATCTATTTTGTCCAAGTCACTTTCCATACTGGCAGTAAAGCCCACATTTACAATATCAGTAAAATATCTGACAAGAAAATTATTAACTGTTATGCCCAATTTCGTTGGGGTAAGGCGTTTGTCTTCCCCACGTTCAACATAGTTGCGTGTTGACAAGGTTTCAATGATCGTCGCATAGGTCGACGGACGTCCTATACCTTCGTCTTCAAGTATTTTGATAAGTCCTGCTTCAGTATAACGTGCAGGCGGCTGTGTGAATTTCTGCTCTGTAAGCACTTTGTCGGTGGTGAGAATTTCGCCTTTTTCCGCCGGCTTAATATCTACGGCAGGAACTGAAAGCGGATATACCTTTCCCCAGCCTTCAAACGCAACAACTGCACCGCTTTGTTTCAGTTGATAGCCGCTGTTCGAACAAATGAGC
The DNA here is from genome assembly GCA_045642025.1 of Synergistaceae bacterium. Lineage (GTDB taxonomy): Bacteria > Synergistota > Synergistia > Synergistales > Synergistaceae > Equadaptatus. Next base: position 33,355 of record JAZUIB010000041.1, on the reverse strand, counting down.
GTTGACTGTGCTATTTTGGCATCTGCCATCTGACTCGCCACATAGCGTTTCCAAATAAGGCTGTAAATACTGTATTGTTCAGGAGTAAGATATTCTCTTATGGAATCCGGCGTAATGGTGACATCCGTTGCGCGGATTGCTTCGTGAGCATCCTGTGCACGAGCGTCTGTGTGATAAATATTTGCCTTAGCAGGCAGATATTCTCCGCCGTATTCTTTTTCAATAAAACTACGTGCGGCAGCTACGGCTTCAGGTGCCAGCCGCAGACTATCGGTACGCATGTAAGTGATAAGACCTGTTGCTCCCTTTCCTGGAAGTTCAATGCCCTCGTAAAGATTCTGCGCAATACGCATTGTCCTGCGCGGCGCGAAACCGCAACGTCGCGATGCGTCCTGCTGCAGAGTTGATGTTTTGTATGGCGGGAAGGCTTTTTTATTGCTGTCTTTTACCTTAAAATCATCAACTGCAAGCTGCCCCGTTTCAAGCTTTGACTTCACCTTGTCTGCTTCCGATTTATTGGTGATTTTGAGTTCTTTGTCATTGAATTTTACAACTCTAAGTTTGTATTTTCTGTCGTCTTTAGAGGCTTCAACGTCAATATTCCAGTATTCTTCTTTTACAAAATTTTCAATTTCCGCCTCACGCTCACATACTATTCGCAACGCAACAGACTGAACACGGCCGGCGGAAAGTCCTCGTTTTACTTTTCTCCAAAGCAGTGGACTGAGCTCATAGCCAACAAGTCTGTCAAGAACACGTCGTGCCTGTTGTGCGTTGACAAGGTCAAGGTTTATGCTGTCCGGTGATGCCACAGCGTTTTCCGCGCCATTTTTGGTGATCTCGTGCATTCTAATACGACATTTGGAGGAAGGGTCAATATCAAGTAATGTCGCTAAATGCCAGGCTATAGCCTCTCCTTCACGATCAGGGTCAGAAGCAAGAAGCGTTTTTGATGCCTGTTCAGATGCGGCCTTAAGCTGTTTTATAAGGTCTCCTTTGCCGCGCACCTGAACATATTCCGGCTCAAAGTTATGGTCAATGTCTATTGCCATGCGTGTTTTAGGCAGGTCGCGAACATGCCCAACACTCGCAAGTACGCTATATTTTCTGCCAAGTATTTTTGAGATAGTCTTTGCCTTAGCAGGAGACTCAACTATAACAAGCGTTTTTCCTTCACAATTTGCAATCGGTCTCTTTGCGTTGCGGACAGCAGCAGTTTTTTTTGCTGATGTCTTTTTCACAGATGTTCTTTTTCCAGTTGTGTTTTTCTTTTTTTCTTCTGCCATTTCTGTTACCTCTGTATCAAAGTATATCGCTTACAGCTGACGGCGCTACATTAAACTATGTAAACAGATTCCTGTCAACATGATTTTATGCATTAAAAGTTTTTCGCTGCTGTGTAACGACCAGGTCCCGATGAAATAATAAGCCCAAGTGCATCAAGCATTGAGGCTATTTTAAGCACCTCTGTCGGATTCATGTCAGCCGCGACTGCAATATTGTCAACAGTCATATCGTTTTCCCTGGCTATAACTGCTAAAACCTTCTTCTGCGCTTCATTTAGTCCGGATATTAAAGGAGATGTAACAATATTTTTTTCAAAATCAATCATAACAGCTTTTCTGCCGAAAAACAGATCAAGGTTTATTAGAGGATAGGCACCGTCAAATATAAGCCTATTTGTGCCTTCAGAAACATTTTCAGTAATCTTTCCAGGCACTGCCCATATTTCCCTGCCAAGTTCCAGCGCGGCTTTTGCGGTAATCATTGAGCCGCTTTTCAAGGGCGCTTCAATTACTGCAAGACGCTGTGCAAGTGCCGCGATAATCCTGTTTCTTTTCGGAAAATGCCATGCTTCTCCTGTTGTCCCTAATGGGAATTCTGAAATCAGCGCGCCATTTTCTTTTATTCTTTCAAAAAGCTCCGCATTGGACAAAGGATACATTACATCTGCGCCTGTGCCAAAAATTGCAAAGGTAGTTCCATGGGCATTGCAACATCCTGTATGTGCCTGACCGTCAATGCCTGCTGCCCCTCCGCTTATGATAGCGGTGTTTTCAGATGCCGCACGATTCCCTATATTATAGGCTATGAGTTTTCCGTACGCTGTTGCTCGGCGGGTACCGACTACACTTACGTTTTTTTTCGGTATGTCCGCTACGTTTCCGTTGAAGTAAAGCACAAGCGGAGCATCTTTGAGATCATAAAGCGGCTCCGGATATTTTTCAGTTCCGTATGGGATAAGTTTGATATTTTTTTTAAGACAGGCTTCATATTCCCGTTCGGCAAATCCGCTGCGTTCTGCTTCAGTAAGCTTTGTCGCTGCGTTTTCAGAGAGTACGTTTCCAGCAAAACGAGATGTTTCTTTCCACAGTGCGGAAGGTTCCGCATTGTACTGCATAAATTTATTCCATGCACGCAAATCCGTGCTAACACTGTTTAACAGCAACAGAGCTTTTAATTTTTCATCCATGACAGGGCTTCGCTTCCTCGGTAGCTGAGTGCTTCGGAAACATGCTGAACTTCAATTCTTGTTGCGCCTTCAAGGTCTGCTATGGTACGCGCAACACGCAGAATACGTGAAAGCCCTCGGCCTGAAAGTCTGACTCTGTTCATTGCGGCAAGCAAGAATTCTTTTACATCAGGTTTGATATTTGCGCTTCTGCGCAGCAACCTTTCCGGAATTTCTGAATTGCAGAGGAAACCGAATTGTGCCCAGCGTTCATTCTGGATTTTTCTTGCGGAGGCAACGCGTTGTCTGACTTCCACGCTGGTTGCACCGCATTTTCCCTCAATCGCAACAAGTTCTTCCGGAGTAAGGCGCGGTACTGACACATGAAGGTCTATTCTGTCAAGAATTGGGCCTGATAATTTTCTGTTATATCGTGCTATAGCAGACGGTGTGCATACACAGTGCTCTACAGGGTCACCGGTATAACCGCACGGACACGGGTTACACGCTGCAACCATCAGTACTTTAGCCGGATAAACAACACTTCCGGCAGCACGGCTCACAGTTATATAACCGTCTTCAAGCGGCTGACGGAGTGCTTCAAGCACATCGCGTGAAAATTCTGGAAACTCATCGAAAAAAAGCACCCCATGCGAAGCAAGGCTTATTTCGCCGGGGCGCATATGTGCACCACCGCCGCATATCGCAACTGCGCTTGCAGTGTGGTGTACAGAACGGAAGGGTCTCTGACGCAGATTTTCCGTCTGTATACCGGCTGCACTATTAAGCTGCAGAACTTCCATCATTTCACTATCGGACAGCGGTGGCAGTATTCCCTGAAGAGCCTTTGCAAGCATTGTCTTTCCTGATCCCGGGGAACCCACAAAAAGTATATTGTGATGTCCGGCCGCTGCTATTTCAAGTGCGCGTTTTGCAACTGTCTGTCCTTTGATGTCGCATAAATCGGGGTCAGCCAAAGGCGCACTGTCTGAAGGGATTATGCGATCAACTCTTGCAAGCTCCGTTTCAGAGCGAAGATGACTAAAAAGTGATTGTAAATCCGGTACGGCATAGGCCATAACACCTTCAACCAGCCCAACTTCTTCCGCATTGCCCTGCGGAACATAAAGTTCAAGGTTTCTCTCACGCGCGAGAAATGCAGCAGGAACTGCGCCTTTCACCGCGCGAAGCCTCCCATCAAGTGCAAGTTCTCCAAGGAAAAGCGAAGGACGTGTTATCTTTACTCCAGCCTGCGAACATGCGATTCCGACTGCCATGGGAAGATCAAGGAGTGCGCCCTCTTTGGGAATATCAGCAGGCGCAAGGTTGACCGCAACCCGTCCGCGAATTTTTATGCCGACAGAACGAAGCGCAGCCCGTACCCTTTCGCGTGCTTCTTTGACTGCGGTATCTGGAAGACCTACAACTGAAATCTGAAACAATCCGCCTGTGGTTTCTACTTCTACTTCAACAGGAAAAGCTTTTATACCCTGAAGTGTAATACCTGTTACGGAATTCATTCTGCCGCCCCCGTTATGTTTTTGATATGTTCTATACTGTTGTTTCCGTACACATCAACTGTAATTGCTATAAGGTCGATACGCCAGAAACCTTCATAATTGTTTTTTTCGGTCCATGTATATGCTGATTTGAGAAGTTTTTTTAACTTGTCACTGCCTACTGTACAATCTGCCGGAAGTATATACCCTAACGACCTCGTACGCACCTCAGCAAAAACAATTTCATCTCTGTCACGTGCGACAATATCTATTTCTCCAAATCGGTAGCGCACATTTCTTGCAATAACTTCATATCCTTGTGAAACCAGATAATCAACCGCTAGAACTTCGCCTTCTGCACCAATCTTAAGATGTTTCGGCAGGGCTGCTTTAACTTTGTCGCTTACTTCAGTAGCAGTTAAGTCACGTTTTAGTGCTTTTTCAAGTGCGCGTTTAAGAGTCATTTTTCTGAACCACTCCGCGGAATGTAAGTCTGTGCACAGGCGAAGGACCATATTTTCCCAAGATTTCTCTGTGAAGTGCCGAGGGATATCCTTTATGTTTTGCAAAACAATATTCAGGATAAATTGTATCCAATTGAAGCATAATTCTGTCACGCAGAACCTTGGCGACAACAGATGCAGCAGAAATTACAGGGACTTTATCATCACCTTTAATTACAAATTTCTGCTCTGACATAAGCTCTGGTATACGCTGGTTACCGTCAACAAGCGTGAGATCCGGCCACACTGGAAGCTGTTCAATGGAACGCCTCATACACCATAATGCAGCAGCAAGAATATTCGTTCTGTCAATACGGTAAGATGTGGCTGCTTGAGCACGCCAGACAACTCCAATTTCGCAGATTTTTTCAAACAAGTTATTCCTGGCTTTTTCCGTCATTTTTTTGGAATCGCGTAAACCACAGGCAAGAAGAATATCCCTCTGTTCACGGGTAAGAATAACCGCAGCGGCCACTACCGGACCTGCCAAAGGCCCTCTGCCTGCTTCATCTGTACCGGCAATTATAGGTATTTTCATTTCAGGGTCTCCCAAATGGGCGCATCACCAGGTTTTTCAAAGCTCATACGCCCGAATTTACCGGTCGAAAGATTATTAATAAAGGCTTTACCAGCAGCCTCAGTGTCAACATTACCGCCAGCAATCAGTTTACCTAGTCTGCGACCTGTTTTTTCTATTATTTCATCGGAGGTACCTTCAGCAGATATTCCCCAGCTATCCTCTACACATTTCCATAAATTGTGCGCAATCAAAAACTCTATACACTGTTTTGCATGTTCATACTGACTTCCGATAACTTCACTTCGAGAAGCCCCCAACCACGATATTACACGCTGCGCGCGCGCATCACCGTGAGGATCAAGAATGCCCGGTGAATCTACAAGAAGGAAACCATCACCTCTTACCCAGGAAACCCCCTTGGTAACACCAGGAATACCGCCTACTGGTACACTTTTGCGCCCTGCCAGCTGATTTATAAGCATAGATTTTCCGACATTTGGTACTCCTACTATGGCAACACGAAGATCACGCTGCTTGGGTTTGAAAGCAGTCAGCGCTTTTTTCAGATGATTAAGTCCGCCTTTGCGCAAGTCAAGAGCCCATGCGTGAAAACCTTTTTTGCGCAAGGCAGAAACCCATAAGCTGCTGTTTTTTTCGTCAGCAAGGTCAGCTTTGGAAAGCACAACCGCTATTTTTATGCGTCCTTCAAAAAGACTTATGAGCGGTGAAGATGTAAGTGAAGGCGCTCTAGCATCGCGCACCTCAATGACAAGATCAAGATTTTTTGCAAGCGCTTCAATCTGGCGCTTGCCCTTTGCCATATGCCCGGGAAACCAGACTGTGCGTCCCATATTACTTTGGAATTCCTATCCTGTTAAGCGGCCAATAGCGTACTACAGCAGGCCCTCTTAGATAGCTTTGTGGAACATATCCCCAGAAACGTCCATCTTGGGAATTTGGTCTATTATCCCCCAAACAGAAATAATTATTTTTTGGTACTGTAATAGGCGGCATTGTATACTCATCATGATTATGAACGTAATTTTCAAATACCTCCTTACCGTTGACATAAACTACTCCCTGTTTCATTTCCACTGTATCACCCGGAAGACCTATAATGCGTTTTACATAGTCTTTTCTCGGGTCCTGTGGATATTTGAAGACAACAATCTGTCCTCTTTTAGGTTCAACTTTTGGCAGATGATACCAAAATTTTACCACTATGACTCTGTCACCGATTTCAAGTGTAGGTACCATTGAAGTACTTGGAATCCAAAACGCCTGGATTACCCATGTTCGCAGTATAAAGGCAAGAACAAGCGCCCAAAGGACAGTTTCTATAGTTTCACGCCACCACGTTTTTTGTGCAGCCATAATAATTACCTCCAATAAAAAATCAAAAATTATTTCCAATTAAAATATTTCTTCCGTTACTAGAATTTCACCGGCACGTATTGTAAGTCCCTCAAGTAATGGTTTGATTTTATCACCATCGAAAGAAAGCGTAATGCGGTTTGTACCGCCGGGATTATGTATTTCTGCTATGTTACCGCCAAGTTTTGTGAGATAAGCCATAATACCGACTGCTGCGCTTCCTGTACCGCATGAAAGAGTTATTGCTTCTACTCCGCGTTCGTAGGTTACTGCTGTATAACTATTTTCTGCAAATGAATCTCTAACTGCGAAATTAATATTAGCTCCCTCAGGAAACAAATCCTTGCGATTGCGCATGTAACGGCCAATTGCCATATATTCCTCATACGGACGAACAGTTTCCTCAAAAACGACTGCATGGGGCACACCCACAACCATATAATTATATACTATTTTCTCTCTGTCATAATAACATTCTCTGCCCAAAAATGCATCTTTGGCATTTACGGGCGCAAGCTCAAGAACAACATTTTTATCAAAGACCTCAGCATGTTGGTCACCACCCAAAGTTTCAAAACACATTGCGGCATCTGCTATTTTTTCCTCATAAGCATAACGTGCTAGGCAGCGCGCGCCATTACCGCACATTTCTCCTTCAGATCCGTCTCTGTTAAACAGACGCATTTTAAAATCAAGGCGCTCTGCCGTCTCAATAACTAAAATTCCGTCAGCTCCGATTGCTTCACGCCTGCGGCACAGTTTTTTTGCCATGTCACTCATCTGCTCTGTCGAAAATATTACTTTCCTATTATCAAGCACAAGAAAATCGTTTCCGTTGCCGTTCATTTTAGTCAATTTAAGCATACCAACCACTCCAGCCGTTTAATTTATACAAACGATCCATAAAAAATAAAGCCGGCTCGTTAACCGGCTTCCGTTATTCTGCTATTTTAAGTCTGAGAAACTCCCCTTGAAGGTTCCAGCTTTTTTCAAGAACAGCCTCTGTTTCTCCTGGCTGTTTCCATGGTATCATATTTGCCATACCGAAAGCATCAACAACAGCGACAAAACGCGCGCCATTTTCGTTTATATAAAGATACACACCTTCGGACTGCTGTTCAGCCATTTCAGACCTCCGAAATTACGCTTTGGAATAAGTGGTGGGCGGTAATGGGTTCGAACCATCGACTTCCACCGTGTGAAGGTGACACTCTTCCGCTGAGTTAACCGCCCAAACAACCGATATTATAATTCGTAATGGCAATTTCGGCAAGCAACTACATTTCTAAAATTCAACCGAATTCATTTCCGCTTTTGCAAACCATTCGTCGACTTCTAGTGCTTCATCTTCAAAGCCTTTACGCCCCACAAGACCGTAGGTGTAACGCTTTCCCTGTTCAACACCAGGCTGGTCAAACGGATTAATGCCCATTATAAGGCCTGTCATAGCTGTGACATATTCAAAGAAGAAAATGAGCCCGCCTAACATATATTCATCAACTCTGTCCAATTCAAGCCAAATAACCGGATGCCCTGCTTTCATAACAGCGGATGCTGTCGATTTTGCCTCAAGCCCGAGCATATTGCCAAGTTCCGTATTTTCAAAAAATGAAAGTTCTTTCAGTGTTTCTGCCGAAATCTTCGGAACAACCAAACTGTCACAACGTTTTTTAACATTTATGAATGTAAACAATTTGTCATCCGGACCTTCAGTATAAAGCTGCAGCTGCGAATGTTGGTCAATGGACCCCGCAACCCTTACAGGCGTCAAACCCATTCCGTTTTTGCCGAGACTTTCACCCCAAAGCTGCGCAAACCATTCATCAAAACACACAAACCGGCTGGAATAAGGCATAAGAATTGCCATATGCTTGCCTGCCTCTTCATGATATCTGTGAAGTGCTGAATAGAGCCACGCCGGATTTTTCATACTGTGCTCAGCCAAAAGCTTTTCGCGCATATCCTTTGCTCCTGCAAGCAGCTTTTCAATGTTGATGCCCAAAGCATACGCTGCCGGAAGTCCGACAGAAGAAAGTACAGAATAACGACCGCCTACGCTCGAAGGGATAACAAGCGAGCGGCAGCCGGTTTCTTTTGTAAATGCACGAAGCAGTCCTTTGTCCTTATCAGTAATCAGCAGTATATTATCCTTGTAATTTCCGCACGGGCAAAATTTTGAACACAGCCACATAAACTGTGTCATTGTTTCCGCCGTTTGCCCTGATTTTGAAACACAGACTATTGCAACCCTTTTGTCTGCTACTTTCTTATAAATTGCATGCAGTTTTTCGGGGTCAGGATTGTCCGCAACGTAAAATTCGGGTTTTGTATCATTGTAAAAATCACCGAACAGCGCCTGATTAAGCATTAGATTGCCAAGCGCAGAGCCGCCTATACCAATATGGATAATAGCATCAAACCCTTTCAGCCATTCACCGGCAGCCATAATTTCAGAAATATCGGCATCAGGAAGAGTAAGCCAGCCATAGCCTGGCTTCTCTGCATTATATAAAGCAAGCTCTTCTGCAGCCGCAAGACATGCTGCACTGTATTTTTTCTCAATATCAGTTAAGCAGGATTTTTCAAAAGCACCACCAAACAAGAAAGTAAAATCAGCCATAACCTATCACCCAAGTTATATATTAGTTTTGTGACTTCTCAATAAGATTGTCAAGTTTTTGGGTATCATATCCGACAACAAACTCATCGCCGCACATTGTAACAGGAACTGCCATCTGATAGGTTTTCTTAATCATATCAATAGCAGCGCCGCGGTCTTTTGAAATATCAACATTAACAAAAGGAACACCTTTAGACGTCAGATATTCCTTTACCTTATCACACCACGGACAAACAGGCGTCGAATAAACTTTAATCGTCATAAACTACACCTCAATTCCAAGAAACTTCTGTGCAAGCCAGCCGATACAGAACGAGAAAACTGCGACACCAAAGCTAATACACAGCATCTCAAGAAATTCCGGCCAGAAAAGTTTTTTGTAAACAGTAGAAACATAAAATGTAAACGTCCAAATAATAATTGCCGCTATCGCAAGGCAAAGCGCAAGCGCAACCATTGGCAAGCTGCAGACAAAATACGGCAGAAGCAGAAAAATAACAACACCGAGATAAGTGCCTCCGGTAATCGCCGCAGCCTTCAGCGGATGACTGTCTCCTCCCTCATTTTTCTTTGAAAGGTACTCGGAAGCCGCCATTGAAAAGGTCGCTGCGCTGCCTGTAATAAAGCCTGCCATACCTATTGTTCTGCAATTTCCGAGAGCAAAAGTAAAACCTGCAAGAGCACCCGTGAGTTCAACAAGAGCGTCATTCAGTCCCAAGACTATTGAGCCGGTGTATTTCAGCCGCTCATCGTCAATCATTGACATCAGCGTTTCTTCATGTTCCTCCTCATCATGGCGGATTCTTTCTGCTTCAGGGATATCCTTTTCTATCTCAGAATAGATCCACTGAGCGTTCTGTTCACCTTTTTCCATAAGATTAAGAACAAAAGTTACGCCAAAAAGCATTGCAATAAATCTGAAATAAAGAACCTTCCATTGAACTGGTTTAACATCAATTCCTGTATACTTGCTCCATACCACACCGTGAGCATACTCAGCATCAGCAATCGCCTGCATCACTTTTGCATTGTTACCTTTCAATTTTTTCGCAAGCGCACTGTATATATAATACTCAGTAATTTCATTAACCTGCATTGCCCTGAGCACAGACATAACCTTTTCGTTCATAACTTCGCCTCCAAAACTGCACACATTATAGCACACCCGATTCACGCTTCCGATAACTTGAAACTTCATTTAATATTTATAAAGCATATTGTGTTTTTACTTTTTATTATAAAGTTTGTTGCCAGTTTTAGTTTGGTTTTTTTAAACAATTAGTTATATAGATTGTTATTCCGTGCGCTTTAAAACTGATCGACCTGCTCGATTGTTCGCCTAATGATTTGTTTGAATACGATGTGGATAAAAACAGGCGAGGCGAAGATGACGATGGCATTTTCAGAATTTCAGACAAAACAATAGACTCTACTATGGATTTAATGCGTTCTCTGTCCGCAGAAGATAACTATAAACTTTATACCTACGCAACAATTTTAGAGCAGCTTTCAAAATCACGCTCTGAAAAATAACAATCCGCCGTTGCAGGCGGATTGTTTATAATCAACGTACCAACAGGCGACCATAAAAACAGGGCGGAGCTTTTCTTGTTCCGCCCTGATGATTATTAACTATTTGCCAAATCCGAATTTGCCGTCCAAAAATTCAAGTCTTGTCTTTGTGAATTTTTTAATCTGCTCAAGGTTGTTACTGTCCTGACTCGGAACGTCTTTCCATTTGCCCCGTTCGGTTTTCCGTACTATTGCAGGAATTTTACTATCAAAGGCTTCAAATTCTGTAATAATCTTGTCGTAGGTCAGGAATGTTTCTCTCAGTTCTTTGTATCTTGCGGCAACTGCGTCAAAGTTGTATTTGTAAAGGCACTGCCACAACAGAGTCCCCTCTTTCTCTGACGGCACAACCATTGACAGCGGGTCATTATAGCTCTTGCCTCTCCAGTGTAATCCCCATGTACCGTCCATATCGTACATAGAGGGCATCCATATTGTTCCATCATAGGTTACGTATGTGATATTTTTGGCGGTGTTGTCAGACGCGCAGATGACGTACGTGAACAACATACAGTCGATTCCGCGCGCAATCGTCGCCGGAGGCAGTTTTGCAAGCAGTGTTTCTTTGGAATTAACCTGACGCAGTGCTCGTGTAAATGTATTGAAACTTGCGATTATATCTACGTCAGTTGCCTCGTCACCTTGAAATTCACAGCCGAAACCTTCTTCGTTGCTTGGGTCGTCTGCTATATTGGTAATATCTTTTGTAAGATAGACAGGCTCATTCCAGTTATTTGCCATAAGAACAGCTGAATGCGTATCTGCATCATTTTTCAGACCGAACATCCAGTCATCTTTTTTTATGTTCAGTGTATATAGTCCGTAAAATTCTCCGTTGTTGAGGATTATTACGGAATAACCGTCAACGGTGCCTCCGTTCGGAGCTTTTTCAATTCCGTCACTCTGTTTATTTGCCATGGCGATTTTTCCGTAAAGTCTTCCTGAGACGATGTTTCTTGCCTGCGAATAATCAACCCAATTTGCCTTGAGCGTATATTTGCTCTGTTTTCCCCACGTTTCTCTGAGAGTAATTTTGTTTTTCTTGTTGTATGTGTTGTCTTTATAAAACTGAATGTTGTAATTTTTCTTGGGATATTCGGCAGAAGTAGCGCCCTGCACTTTCACCGTAGCATACGTAGTGAACCCTGGTATTTCAGCGTCATTGAAGTAGTTTACCTCAACCTGCACTTTCTTTTCTTCAGGCGCATTGTCCAGCAAACCGATTATATCTAGAACAGGCATATCTTTAATCTCTGATTCTTCGAGTGTATTCTCTGTTTCGGCACCGCAGTTAAGACATTTGTAGTGCACCATATATTTACCGTCTACAAGTTTGATTGCGACAATGACATTGTCACAATCGTCACTGCCACCGCAGCCTCCGGCAAACGCAACCGCCGCAAACAACAGCAGTACCGCAAACATTGGGATAAATTTCTTAATTTTGCTTAATTCTGACATCTTAACTCACCCCATCTATACGATTTTTGCTGCATACAAAGCTGTAAACAGCACAGGAAACAGTGTAAAATACAAAAAAATAGATAAGCATTTCCATTTCGTTAGCAATCATTATACTACATTATCATCGCACACCTAAATTATTCGTGATAATTGAAAAATGGATATTCGTTTGTTATTGCATGTAATTATGCTCTAAAGAAATTTACGGTATTTATTAATGCTTTGTCAGCCCTTAATGTCTATTCTAAACTATTTTGCATGCAATATCTTCTGATTTAGCTTCTAAACACAAAAAAATCGCCGGATTTCTCCGGCGATTTTAACTGCTGAATTGTGATTATTCTTCTTCTGCTTCTTTTTCTGCCTGCGCCTGCGCGATAACTTTCTTTGCAATTTCCTGCGGGACTTCTTCGTAATGCGAATATTCCATTGAGAAACTGCCGCGTCCTGAGGTCATTGAGCGAAGCAGAATTGCGTAGCGGAACATTTCTGAGAGCGGGCACTGCGCTTTGACTATCTGAAGTTTTCCAGCGCTGTCTATACCCATGATGCGTCCGCGTCTGCTGTTAAAGTCACCCATAACATCGCCGAGATAATCTTCAGGGACAACAACTTCAACGTCCATTACAGGTTCCATAAGGATTGCGTTTGCGGCTGCCATGCAGTTTTTGAAGGCAAGTGAAGCCGCAATTTTGAACGCCATTTCTGACGAGTCAACTTCATGGTATGAACCGTCGAAGATTTCGCAACTAAAGTCTGTTGCAGGGAAACCCGCGAGGAAGCCGCGTTCTGCAGCTTCACGGAGTCCTTTTTCAGCTGCAGGAAGGTAGTTTTTGGGAACAGCGCCTCCGACAATTTTATCTATAAATTCAATACCTGAGTTTGTTTCACCCGGGATAAGTCTGAACCATACGTCACCATACTGTCCGCGACCGCCTGACTGTTTTTTGTGTTTGCCCTGGGCTTCCGCACGTTTTTTGATTGTTTCGCGATACGGAACTCTCGGGGTTTTAGTTTCAAGTTCAACTTTGTAGCGCTCTTTGATTCTTGAAAGCATTATATCAAGATGCATATCGCCCATACCTGAAAGTATTGAGTCGTGGGTTTCAGGATTTTTCTCATAGGAGAGTGTCGGGTCTTCTTTAAGTGTCTTTGAGATTGCTGTCCCGAGTTTGTCTTCGTCTGCACGGCTCTTAGCAAAGATTGCCACACTGTAGACAGGTTTCGGAAGCTGGATATCTTTGAATTTAAGTGTTTCGCCTTTTGTTCCGAGAGTGTTGCCAGCTGTTGTGCTTTCAAGTTTAGGTATTGCGATAACGTCACCAAGCGTAATTTCCTTAACTTCAGTGCTTTCCTTGCCTTTCATAAGCCGGAATGAACCGGTACGTTCTTCAACGCCTTCATTTACGTTGTAGACCGACTGATCAGCCGTGAGTTTTCCGGACATAACTTTGACAAATGAAAGTTTACCGACATACGGGTCAACCATTACTTTGAATACGAAACCTAGGAATTTGCCATTTTCGTTCGGTTCAATTTTAACTTCTTCTTCACCGTTAAGAGCAACTCTGCTGTGTATATCAAGCGGTGACGGCATATAATCAACTATTGCATCCATAAGCTGGAGAATGCCGATATTTGCCGTCGATGAGCCCGGAAGTATCGGGAATATTGTTCTCGAGCATACTGCTTTACGTACAACAGTCTGAATTTCTTCGTCGGTGAGTGTTTCACCGTCAAGATAACGCATCATAAGGTCATCGTCTGCTTCTACCGCACGTTCGATAAGCGCTTCTTTGGCGGCTTCCACAGCGTCTGCCATATCTGCAGGTACATCACCTTCTGTGAAATCTTTGCTTCCGTCACCTTTGTATGTGTATGCTTTGCCGGTGAGGACGTTGACAACACCTTTGAAGTTAAGTTCGGAGCCGATTGGCAGATAGAGCGGCACTGCATGGTCGGATATGTTTTCCTGGATATCTGCAACCGCATCGTCATAACTTGCATGCTCACGGTCAACTTTACTTACAAAGAAGATCGCAGGTGTTGAATTATCTTCTGCAAGCTGCCATACCGACTGAGTCTGCACTTCAACTCCGGCTGTACAGTTTATGACAACTACTGCGCCGTCCGCGGCACGCATAGCACCGCGCTGTTCGCCGATAAAGTCTGCAAAACCAGGCGTATCAAGGATAAAGAGGGTTTTGTTTTTGTATGGAATTGTAGAAAGCGATGTGTTAATTGATATTCCGCGTTTCTGCTCTTCACCGTCATAGTCGGAAACTGTATTTTTGTCTTCGACTTTGCCCATACGCGTAATTTGCCCTGCGTCAAAAAGCATTGCTTCGTTAAGTGATGTTTTTCCTGCGCCACCATGTGATATTAAGGCGAGACCTCTGGTGTCTTCAGGCTTGCGTGCTCCCATGTGTACCACTCCTCAGTTTTTATTGCAATTCAGATTTTGAACACAAAATGAAGTGAAACAGAACCTCGTCTGTTCCGCGCCTGTACTATAATACTATTTATACAGGCTGCAAGTCAAATTATTTTTATTATTTAAGCAGTTTTTCAATAAGCTGTACAACTTCTGCTGGATTTGCGGAACCGCGCGTTTCACGCATAACAAGTCCTTGCAGAAACTTCATTTTACCGCCTTTTTTATCTTCTCCGCTGCGAATTGTTGCCGCAACTTCCGACTGTCCTTCGATTATTTTTTTAACAACCTCCTCAAGCGCGCTGCCTTCAACTCTGCCGACTGAAGCGCCGCTTGCTTTGATTGCTTCATCAAGCGTACAGCCTTTTTCAATCATGACCGCAAATATATCTTTTGCCTGCGTGTTGGACAATTCTTTCTTTGCGATTTTGGCTATGAGTTTGCCTGTTTCTTCGGCAGACACACCGAATTCGCAGATGCAAACACCTCTTTCGTTGAGTACACGGCTGATTTCGGTCATAATCCAATTTGCAGCTTTGTCAGCCGGAGCCCCTTGCTCAACACACTTTTCAAAGTATTCCGCCATTTCAAGCTGCTCCGTAATCTTTACGCTGTCTTCAAATGAAAGTCCGTACTGTTCAACAAAGCGGTCGCGCTTGTCCCACGGCATTTCGGGCATACTTTCACGGATTTTCTGCACATATTCAGGTTTTGCGTCAATAGGCGCAAGGTCCATTTCAAGATAGTAGCGGTAATCTCTGGCACTTTCCTTGTTTCTCATTGAACGCGTTACACCTGCAACGTCGTCCCAAAGTCTTGTTTCCATGTAAAGAGGCTCTCCTGTATCAAGCGCTCTGTTCTGACGCGCGATTTCATATTCAAGCGCGCGTTCGATGGATTTGAGAGAGTTGACATTTTTGATTTCCACACGCGTACCAAGACTTCCGTCAGGGTTGGAAAGAGAAACGTTTACGTCAACGCGGAGCGAGCCGCTTTCCATTTCACCGTCTGACACTTTGAGATAACGCGCAAGCTGGCGGATCTGCGTAATGTAAGCAACTGCCTCTGCCGCGGAATTCATGTCAGGCATTGAAACTATTTCTGAAAGCGGAATGCCGCCGCGGTTGTAGTCAACAAGAGAGTATGCCGCGCCGGAAAGTCTTCCGTCGCTTGTCGGATGAACAAGTTTGCCTGCGTCTTCTTCAAGGTGGAGATGGTCGAGACGTACACGTTTTTTCTTTCCGTCGGCAACAATGTCAAGATACCCGCCTGTTGCGATTGCGTGCTCATACTGCGTAACCTGGTATGCTTTCGGAAGGTCTGCATAGAAATAATGTTTTCTGTGAAAACGTGTCTGGTCGTTAATCTGACAATGGAGACCAAGTCCCATTTTTACTGCGAGTTCTACCGCATGGTCGTTTATGATCGGCAGAGTTCCCGGAATCGCAAGGCATATCTGACAGACATTTGAGTTCGGCTGCGCGCCGATATAGTCTGTTGAGCATTCGCAGAAGAGTTTTGTTTTGGTGTTAAGCTGAAGATGTATCTCCAGTCCTATTACAACTTTTCTTGCCATCTTCTAACACACTCCTTCCAGTGCCGCAATTTCAGGTGCTCCGAAGCCTTTTTCAACTTCAGATGCTATCGCAAGCAGTTTATCGTCGCCGAAACGCGGACCTATAAGCTGAACGTAAGTTGCAAGCCCTTCGTTTGTAAAGCCTGTGTTGACAGAAATTGAAGGAAGCCCCGCAAGGTTTGAGATTGATGAGAAGGCATCTCCGAGATACACGCGAAGAGGATTGTCATCAACGTAACCGAGTTTGTAAGCAAGGTTCGGATGTATCGGGCAGATACAGGCATCAGCTTTTGTGAAAAGTTCTTTGAATTCATCTGCTATCATCTGGCGCACTCTTGTCGCAGGAACATAGTAGTTGTCGAAATATCCGCGTGAAAGTATGCATGTTCCGATGAGTATACGGCGTCGGACTTCTTCTCCAAAGCCGTTGTTGCGGCTTTTTTTGTACATGTCTGTAAGATTTTTGCCATCCTCGTGGTAACCGTAGCGCATTCCATCAAAGCATGCCATTTTTGAGCTGGCATCGCCCAAGGTTATCATGTAGTAGCAAGCAACCGCGTGTTTTCTTGCGACAGGAAGGTCTATTTCAAACAGTTCAGCCCCTTGTGCTTTGCAGTATTCAACCGTTTTGTCAATTGCGTCAAGAAGCACAGGGGCTACATGCGATTTGTCATAACCTGAAAGCACTGCTATTTTTTTGCCCTTAAGCGTCGCCCCATTAAGTCCCTCCGTAAAAGAAGGTCTGTCGTATGCATCACACGTGCTGTCGTAATAATCGGTCTTTGCAAGGACATTGGTTACTAGTGCAAGGTCTTTCACGTTTCTTGCTATAGGACCTGCCTGATCGAGTGATGAAACATACCCGACTATTCCGTAGCGGCTGATTTGCCCGTAGGAAGGTTTGAAACCTTGTACACCGCAGAATGCGGCAGGCTGGCGAACAGAGCCTCCAGTATCGCTTCCGAGCGCTATAGGGCAGTAGCCTGCTGCAATAGCTGCTGCACTTCCGCCAGAACTACCACCGGAAACACGCGTGATGTCGCGCGGATTCAACGTTGCTCCGAAAATTGAACTTTCAGTTGTGCTACCCATCGCAAATTCGTCCATATTTGTTTTGCCCATAAGCACTGCCCCTGCTTCTCTCATAAGCTTTATCACTGTGGCGTCATAGTTAGATACCCAATTTTCAAGCATTTTGCTGCAACAGGTTGTTTTTACTCCTTCAGCGCAGAAATTATCCTTGGCAACATAAGGCACACCTGCAAGAATACCAACATCTTCGCCTCGCGCGATTTTGGCGTCAATATTGGCAGCTTCCCTGCGCGCTTTTTCTTCACAAAGAGTCACAACAGCGTTGATTTTCCCATCATATTTTTTGATACGTTTGAGACACGCTTCAAGCACCTCTGACGCAGTCCATCTTTTAGCGCGTACGCCTTCAGCTATCTCAGCAGCTGACATTTTGCAGAATTCCATTATTTAGCCTCCCCACTGATACCAGTGTCTTCTTCAAGCGAAATAATTTTGGGGACACGGTAGAAATCTCCGTCGCGAATGGGGGACTCTGCGATAAATTCATCACGCTTTTCCCATTTTGACACAACATCCGCGCGGCGTTTAGGAGCTTTGACAACGTCCCATTCGAACGGTTTTACGTTCTCATGATCAAGTTCCTGCATTTCATCGCACATACGAAGCACTGCATTGACTCTGTCGAGGACTTCCTGATATTCCTCTTCCGGCAAACCTATTCGCGAAAGTCCTGTGACTTCGTGAAGCCGCTCGGCATCCATTACCATTTTCTTTATCATACTAATCACTCCTCAATAGGACGACTTTGTTGCCTCAAAACTCATTTAGTTTATTTATAAATTCCTGTTCGTCAAGTATTTTTATGTTAAGTTCTTTGGCTTTTAAGTATTTACTTCCGGGCAATTTGCCCACTATCACAAAGTTTGTCTTTTTGCTTACGTTTCCGACAGTCTGTCCACCCAAAGCTTCAATTTTTGCGGCAGCTTCACTGCGCGTCATTGCCGAAAGTTCTCCAGTAAGCACAAATTTCAGTCCGTACCACGGCATATTTGATTTGTCTGCAACAGGCTGTGTCATTTCAAATGTCAGTCCGTAACCTCTCAGCCGTTCTACAAGTTCCCTGTTGTGCGGTTCAGAGAAAAATGCCGCCATTGACTGTGCTATTACAGTACCTATGCCTTCTGTACTCTCAAGTTCGCTTTCATTTTCAAGCGACGCCTTCATAATCGCGTCAAGCGAGCGAAAACGCTCTGCGAGGTCATTGGCCGTTTTTTCACCGACGTTGCGAATGCCGAGAGCGTTGACAAGTGCACCAAGCGGACGTTTTTTTGAATTCTCTATCGCTTCTGCAAGATTTTGCGCCGATTTTGCACCCATTCTGTCAAGTATTCCTATTTCAAGCACGGACATAGCGTACAAATCCGCGACATTGCGTATCATTCCATTATCAACAAGCTGTGACACAAGTTTTTCGCCAAGCCCGCGTATATCCATAGCCTGACGTGAGCCGAAATGCTCTATTCTTTCTTTTATCTGCGCCGGACATGCGCTGTTTGTACATCTAATCGCGGCTTCACCTTCTATGCGCACTGCTTTCGCACCGCACACAGGACAAATATCAGGTATTTTGAAAGGCTTACTGTCTACAGGGCGTCTTGAAAAATCAACTCTGTCAACCTCAGGAATTATTTCTCCAGCCTTGTGCACCCAGATACTGTCACCTATACGAACGTCTTTTTTGTCAAGTTCATCCTGATTGTGAAGACTTGCCCGCTGAACTATCGTTCCTGCAAGTTTTATAGGTTCAAACACTGCGGTAGGCGTTAACGTTCCTGTTCTGCCGACTGTAACTTCAATATCAAGCACTTTGGCAAGTTTTTCTTCCGGCGGGAACTTAAAAGCTATTGCCCAGCGCGGCGCGTGGCTTGTTTCACCAAGCTCTTCGCGCAATCTAAGCTCGTTAAGTTTAACAACTACTCCATCAGTATCTATGCGATGAGAAAAACGTTTTTCTGTCCACTCGTCAAGGTAACTGTTTATTTCAGCAAGATTTTTGCAAAGTTTTTCGGACTTCTGAACAGGCAGCCCCCATTCGCGAAGTTTGTCAATCATTTCCTCTTGTGTTTTAATGCCGTAGCGCTCCGGCGCAACAATCTGATAAAGATAAATGCTCAGTCTACGCTGCGCCGTCACTGCCGGATCAAGCTGACGAAGACTTCCTGCCGCAGCGTTTCTCGGATTCGCAAAAAGTGGCTGATCTCTTTCTTCTCTTTCGGCATTCAAAAGCGCGAAATTTTCCTTGTCCATGCAGACTTCACCGCGCACTTCGACCGTGCCCTGAATTTTTTCGGCAAGTTCAGCCGGCAGTGTATTAATAGTTTTCATATTTTCGGTAACATCTTCTCCGATGTGTCCGTTACCGCGTGTTGAGCCGCTTTTGAAAATACCGTCCTCATATATCAGCGAAGCAGAAAGACCGTCTATTTTCGGCTCACAGAGAACATCTATGTTTTCTTTTTCAAAGGACTGCGCGAGTTTAACGTAAAATTTTCGCAGTTCCTCCCGGTCGAGCGCATTGTCAAGGCTCATCATCGGAACAACGTGTTCAACCTTGTTGAAGCCTTCTTTTGCCGCACCGCCCACACGTTGCGTTGGAGAATTTTCAACCGTCAGTTCTGGATGTTCGAGTTCAAGCAGTTGAAGTTCTTTGGCAAGTCTATCGTATTCATAGTCACTGATTTCAGGGGCATCCTGCTCATAATAAAACCTCGCGTGTCGGTCAAGTTCCGCGCGTAGCCATTCCGCTCTGTTTTTGAAATCAGCTATTTCAGTCATAAATTATTCCTTTGGTCTCATTGTTGGGAAGAGAATTATGTCGCGTATTGACTCCGCGTTTGTCAAAAGCATGCAGATACGGTCTATACCCATACCCATGCCCCCTGTCGGCGGCATACCAAATTCAAGCGCGTTGATAAAATCTTCGTCAAACGGATGTGATTCGTCGTCGCCTGCTGCGCGTTTACGCTGCTGGTCTTCAAAACGTTTTCTCTGATCAAGCGGGTCATTGAGTTCGCTGAATGCGTTCGCGATTTCCCAGCCGTTTATGTACAGTTCAAATCGTTCCGTCATATCGGGATTGTCAGGGCAGCGTTTTGCAAGCGGCGACACTGCTGTCGGGAACATCGTTACAAATGTAGGCTGTATGAGTTTGTCTTCAACGTATTCGTCAAAGAATTTCGGCAGAATTTCCCCGCGCGTGTCTGTCGGAAGAATTTCAATATTTCTTGACTGCGCTTCTTTTCTTGCCTCTTGATCGTTGATTGTTTCAAAGTCAACACCTGAATATTCCTTAACAAGTTCGCTCATTGTGGCACGGCGGAACGGAGGCGTGAGATCTATTTCTTTGTCTCTGTAGGTAACTTTTCTGCCGCCGAGTTCGACAGCCGCTGCGACGATAAGCTGTTCCGTGAGCTCCATCATGCCTTCGTAGTTGCTGTACGGCCAGTAAACTTCAAGCGACGTAAATTCAGGATTGTGCCGCTGATCCATACCTTCATTTCTGAACTGTCGTCCTATTTCATAAACGCGTCCGAGCATACCGACCACAAGGCGTTTGAGGTGGAGTTCTGTCGCGATACGAAGATACATGTCAATGTCAAGGGTGTTATGATGCGTAATAAATGGACGGGCGTTTGCGCCGCCGGCTATCGGAGAAAGAATAGGTGTTTCAACTTCAAGTGTGCCGTTTTCGTCAAGCACTCTGCGGAAGGTGCGGATAATCTGCGTACGTTTGCGGAAAACATTGCGTACCTCCTGATTGGCAATAAGGTCAACATAGCGCTGGCGATAACGTGTTTCCATATCTGTAAGGCCATGCCATTTCTCCGGCATGGGGCGAAGCGCTTTTGAAAGCAGACAGAATTTTTTGACTGCAAGCGTGAGTTCGCCGCGCATTGTACGGAACGGTGTGCCGACTATGCCGATAAAGTCTCCTGCATCCACCCATTTTTTGAAGAATGTGTAGTTTTCTTCGCCAAGCACATCGAACTGAAAACAGAGCTGTATTTTTTCATCCCCATCTTCAAAACCGGCGAACGCCGTTTTGCCGTGGCGGCGAAGTATCATAATACGACCTGCCGTGCTGATTTCAGCGTTTTCTGCCCATTCGTTTTCTTTCAGAAAGTCAAATTTTTCTCTGACATAGGCAAGATTGTGTTCAACGTTCCACTGCGTCTGCTTGAACGGATCGTAATTTTCCTCTTCGCGGAGACGGAAAAGTTTATCCTTGCGCTGTTTGAAAACTTCTTCTTCCGAGACTTGATTTTGCGGATTCTGCTGCATATTTTTTTCGTCTGCCATAAAAAACACCCCATAATTTATTTTGATATATTAATCAATTTTTTTAGTATTCCAACGGTTTCCATTTCTGTATTACTTCTTTCATTTTCTGCCAACTACGCAGAAAAGCGACCTGTCTTCTGAGTTCCGCCGCACCGCGCAACCCCTTGAATACCGCGCCGATTGTTCTGTGAGCCATTACCAGCGCGTGATTTTCACCCTCACATTCATATATCGCATCGCACAAACGGCATATAAGTTCTGCCTGTGCCTCTGCGGAAGGCGCTGAATATTTTTCGTCTATCCGCGCGCCGAGTTTTGCAAGAGTTTTCGGTATAAGGCACAAATCTTTCAGCACACCTCGCGCCGCAAGTACGGACGAGCAGCCCATTTCAAGATATTCCGCAAAATCTTCCGGCGCATAACAGTCACCGCTTGCAGAAATCATCGCAGGAAAAAGTTCTGCTGCTTTGCGTACAATTTCTCTGTCAGCTTTCCCTTCATATCGCTGCGTCTGTGTTCTGCCGTGAAGAAAAAGATGCGCTGCTCCTGCGTTCAGCAGCTTTTCGCAAAACATAAGCGTTTCGTCGTCATCTGCTAAACGTCTTATTTTTGCCCAAACAGGAATACCCTCGGACTTAAGCGATGAAATAATTTCAGCCGCAGTTTCAGGAACTTTCAAAAGCGCTGAGCCACTGCCCTTTTTTGTAACCTTTGGCATCGGACACGCCATATTTATTTCTATCGCGTCAAAACGCCTCATTTCAAGCGCAAGTTCCGCGCCTTTGCGAATATCCGTGGCATTTGAACCGAAAATCTGAAACACGACGGGAGTTTTTTCATAGTCACCGTAAAGCAGTGCCTTTGTTTTTTTGCTGTTGTAGCAAAGCCCCAGCGCGCTCACCATTTCAGTATGCACAAGACCTGCGCCAAGCTGCTTGTAAAACTGCCTCACAGAATAGTATGTTACTCCTGCCATAGGCGCAAGCCATACAGGGTTTGCAACTTCAACGCCGCCAATTTTCTTCGGCCATCCGGGAAGTTTAAAATTTCCTACCAGGCAGCTGCTATCCAACATTTCTTTCGTAAATTATTCTAAGTCCGTCAAGCGTCAGCCATGGGTCACAGTCTGTAACAAGCGTTGAATACTGCGTAAAAATATGTGAATGACCGCCTGTGGCAACAAGCTTGCATTCATACCCCAGTTCTTTGTTTATTTCGCGCACCAAAGTATCAACCATTCCGACTGTGCCGTATACTATGCCAGACTGCAACGCTTCAATTGTATTTCCGCCTACACGGTGCTGCGGAGCTGTCAAAGAAATCTTGGGAAGTTTCGCAGTACCTTCAAACAGCGCGTTCATTCCAAGTTCCATACCAGGCGAAATTGTGCCGCCTAAATATGCGCCTTCTTTTGAAATAACATCTAGAGTAATTGCAGTGCCAAGATCAACAACTATCAAAGGAAAGCCATATTTTTCAATTCCGGCAACGGCATTTGCAAGACGGTCTGCGCCTATACCTGTAGAGTTTCTCATAGCTATTTTAAGTCCCTTCACAATGCGAGAAGTTACTCTGAGACATTTAACTCCGATATAGCTTTCAACACTTTGAATAAAAATATCGTCAAGCGGAGGTACAACGCTGGCATAAACAGCACCTGTAATCTGAGTTTCGTCAATCGAAAATGTATCAAGCAGACTGTGCATCGTAAAACCAATTTCATCCACAGTCTGTTTTTTTGATGTCAGACGCCAGTGTTTAATAAGTTTTTTGCCGTCGTAAACACCTATTGTTGTATTAGTGTTGCCCACGTCAAGAACAAGAAGCATGCACTACCCTCCGTTACATACAATACCAAAGGGATATTTTACTACAAATACAACGATAAAACGAGTACCAAAGAGGTAACAATAGCAATAAAAATACGCAAATTTTTATTAAATCCTGATATTTCAGCCGCAAAGAAGAAGAAAACAAAAGCTGAAACAACATTCATAACTGCAGACCATGTAAAATTCCATGGTATCAGACGTGTAAAAATCTCGGAGAAAATTTCCCAGCCTTCTAAGAGATATTCGCAGAAAGCGGTAAAGATACCGCAAAAAGGCAACCCCAAAAGAGCAGGAAGCGAACAAACTACTAACAACGGAAATAAAAGCGCAAAAACTGGGACTGCAATAATATTCATAAAAAGTCCCGCAGCCGGCAGGCGTTTAAAACTAAAAGCACACTGCGCCGCTGTGACAAACCACACAAGCATGGAAACAAGGGCAGAAGACACTAAGCTGAAACTGCCGGTACATGAGGTTATGAAAAGAGCTGCCAAAAGCGACAGTCTAAATGCAATATCGTAATAACAGAATGGATTAATCAAAAGAAGAATAATACCGGCAAGCGACACACTGTTAAAAGAGGTAACAGGAGCACCGAACAAAAGCGAAATCAGCGCAAATTGTAGCATAAAAGCCGCACGTAGAGCACCTGGCGCACAACCTGAAAGTAATACGTAAGCCCATACCATAAGTGATATTAGAACAATTTTGTGCTTTTTCTTTCTGAACAGAAAATATCCTATTCCGGCAAAGATACCTACATGAAAACCTGACACAGCAAGCAGATGACCAGTACCAGATTCTTTATGCAACAAAAACAATTCACGGCTTTTTTCGCCAAGTGTAATCGCTGCCATATACTGCGCACACTTTTTAGGCAGAGTATCTTTTATGCGTTTGTCTAAAAAATTCCGGAAACGATAAAAAATATTCGGTTTTCCTATCATCTGTATATCAAGCACCATGCATTTTTTGATGGCACCTTTGGCTTTCCAGTATTTATCTTCATCAAATGCACCGTCTTCTGATGCTTTATTAAAATCAAAAACGGCTGCAGACAGCCATATTTTAGCGCCGTTTTCAGGAATTTTATGCTGATCGACATAGGCAACCGTTTTCCCGTACTTAGTTGATATCAGCAGCGCACAACGGTTTTCGCCCCAGTTTCTAACTGAACGAACGGTTCCTTTACAGGCTATACTGTCCGGGAAGTTCGTTGTTGCGTTAATTCTGTAAAGTGAAACCGAAGAAAGTGTAACGACAAAGAAAATTGTCAGAAAAAAAACACAATGCCAATTCTTGAGAAACTTTTCTGTTCCGCAAAAAACCCATGCAGAAGATACCAAACCACCTGCACATACAGAAAGATAAAAACTGCAGCCTACATCATTTGCAAAAAGAGCCGCAACAATCCCGAGCAGTACGCTGAAGGCAGGTGTTAAAGAAAGAGGACAGACCTTACTCTCCAACCGTCAGCCTGTCTTTCATTTTTTCATATTTTTTAGGGCCGATACCTTTTACAAG
This sequence comes from Synergistaceae bacterium, assembly GCA_045642025.1. Lineage (GTDB taxonomy): Bacteria > Synergistota > Synergistia > Synergistales > Synergistaceae > Equadaptatus. The sequence continues at coordinate 8,612 of JAZUIB010000041.1, read as the reverse complement.
CAGAATATCTTCTATTCTGGCAAAACTGCCGTTCTGTTTGCGATAACTAATTATTTTCTCAGCAGTTTTCGCACCTACTCCGGGAAGGCTTTCAATTTCCTCCTGCGATGCACTGTTTAGATTAACTTTGCCAGCAACTTCGCTTTTTCCAGAGCGCTTTGAAACATTGTTTGAAGAACGGGTGCCTTTTTTATAACTCTTCTGCGCAGTTTCCACACAAGAGGGGAAGGATATTTGCTGCCCGTCTTTCACTTTAGCGGCAAGATTTACCGCGCTTTTGTCCGCATCTTCGGTAAAACCTCCGGCGCGGTCAAGTACCTGATATACTCGAGTACCAGCGGCAACTGTATAAACACCGGGTTTTTTAATCGCTCCGTTAACGTAAACAACAATTTCTCCTGAATTTTCGGAACTCTCTGCAGTATCCTGCGCTGTTTCGATAGAACTACGCTCAGTTACATCAACGCTTTCTTCCGCCACCTCGTCAGAAGCATTCATCAAACTGCCACCAAAATTATGCAAAAGCACAGAAAAAAGCAACAGACACGCTATTCCGAACACAACAAACAGAATTCTGTTACTCTTCATCGTTATATTCTTTCTCCTTCAAGCGACCAGTGGCTAGCACGAGTTATTCTTACAGAAAGCATCTTCCCGAAATCTTCTCTGCCTCCCCGAAAAATTACAACCTTGTCGGACATTGTACGCCCCTGAATTAGCCCTTCTCCACGAGGAGCAAAACCGTCTGCAAGAATTTGCAGCGTTCTTCCTGTGTATTCCTCGTTAAGTTCTCTTGCAAGCTGCGACTGCATATCATTAATTTCGTTGAGTCTGCGAGCTTTTATGCGATTATCAATCTGACAGTCCATAACAGCGGCCTTTGTGCCTTCTCTTGGTGAGTAAGCAGCCGTATGAACAATATCAAAACGCATTTCTTTCAGCAAATTATATGAATCCTTGTATTCCTCTTCAGTTTCTCCCGGGAAACCTACAATAAGGTCTGTGGTCAGCATAACATCAGGAAGAGCTCTGCGAATTTTTGTTACAAGCTCACGATATCTCTCAACAGTGTAACCGCGGTTCATTTCTTTTAAAATTCTGTCGCTGCCAGATTGAACTGGAAGATTTATCGAACGGCAGATACTTGGTGTTTCAGCCATAACCAGCAAAATATCCTCGTCAAAATCCTTCGGGTGCGATGTTGCAAAACGAAGCCGCGTTATGCCTTCAATTTCGGAAACATCTTTCAGAAGCTTGGCAAAAGTGTAATCTTTCGTATCCTTGCCATATGCGTCAACATTCTGACCAAGCAGTGTAACCTCACTGACACCTGATTTAACAAGTGTTCTGACTTCGGCAAGAATATCCTCATGCTTTCTGGACTGCAGCCGTCCACGGACATAGGGAACAATACAGTAGCTGCAGAAACGGTCGCAGCCATAGCTGATTGTGACATATGCCTTGTACGGATTTGTTCTTTCAATTGGAGCAACCTCCAAATCCTGCAGTGCGCGCGGATCATCATCCATAAAGAAACGGCTTTCTCCGTCACGGAACATATCTTCAATTCCCTGAGGTACAAGCCCGAGATGACGGGGCCCAGAAACAAGTTTTACACAATGGAAACGCTTCGCCGTTTCCCTGCCGACTCTCTGAGCCATACAACCAACAAGCACAACTGCCGGAGTTTTTCCATTCTGTTTATAGCGCAAATTATAACGGCCGATTTCGCTTATTACTTTCTGCTCCGCTTTATCGCGTATGCTGCAGGTAACAAGTACAATTACATCTGCTGACGTATCGTCAGTTTCCTCCCAGCCTCTGTGCACAAAAGACGTGCGAAGTCTGTCTCCGTCGTAAACATTCATCTGGCAACCAAACACCCTAATAGCAAACTTAAGCAAGAAAATTACCCCTTTTTTCAATTCTGTAGTAATTATATATCAAAAAGAAGCTATAATTAACATGGAGTGATGATTATGAAAAAAATTTTCATGTTGTTTATCGTTAGTACCCTCTTTGTCATACCCTGCCACGCGGCTGTAAAACTACCGGCAGATATTACCTACGGCAATACTGAACGGCCGCCTGAAATCAGTGAATGGGTTAATTCTGCTGCACGAGTTACACAACTTGACACAGTTTCGGGCTATAAAGGCAGTTGGACTGAAAGAACTTACCGTACACCGCATGGGACACTCTTTTATGTTACATGGATGGCGGGGAAAGGCACTGACGGTTGGGCAGCTAAGGAAGTTACACAAACAAGCGATGACGACGGACAGACAAGTGAAGTTTCAATATTCAAAACAATTTATATCTGTGGTTTTGCGGCAGAATACGAACTTCGTCCTATGCTTGGTTCATCAATTGTCGTAAAACTTCCGGAAGGTGTACTCACCGTAGAAGCCAAACGCACGGAGGAACCCGAAATAAAAGCTGTCACTGAAAGATTAATTCGTGAAATTACAAAAAAATAATTATAAAAACATCCGTCTAAGACGGATGTTTTAATTTGCGAGTGGTGGGCCTACCAGGAATCGAACCTAGAACCATCCGGTTATGAGCCGGGAGCTCTGCCAATTGAGCTATAGGCCCGCAAAATTATTCTTTTGTTTTATAGCATATTGCCCCAACAGGACATGCTTCCATTGCTTTTCTGACATCAGGAGCCTCACTTTGAGCCTTTACTGTGCTTTTGCCGGCTTCTTCATTAATCTCAAAAACTTCTGGACAAAACTGCGCACAGACTCCGCAACCGATACATTCGTCGACGTTGACCTTAACTTCCATACCCATCAACTCCCAACAGCCGAAAATTTTACTCTAAAAACTCTTTTTAGTCAAATATTAATTATTTTCAGCCACTGCCAGTTTTATGCCGTGGTTTTCTTCTGAAAGACAGAGCAGTGTTTTATAATTACTGACTGCTTTTTCTTTCGGCTTATCAGCTGTAATAAACAGCCCTGTTCCCACAATTTCGGCTTCAAACTGCTGAGCCATAAGGTGCATACCAGCAACTGTGCTTCCGCCGCGCATAAAATCATCAAGAATAAGCACTCTTGAGCCTTTCTGCAGTTGCTTTGTTCCCATATACATTGTGCGCACTTCTCCGTTTGCCATAGGATAATGCACAGCCATAGCCGCACCGTCGCTCGGACGGTTTCTGAAACGGCACACCGCAAGCGGACAGCCCAGTGCATGAGCTGTAAAAAGAGACCCTGGAATGCCTTTAACTTCAGTTGTCATAATAATATCTGGATTAGCAGAAGTAAACAGCGACGCCATGGCAAGCCCAAGAGGCAAAGAATATGCCGGATTAAAAAGCAGATCGCTGTAGTAAATAAGACCTCCTGGAAGATAGCGTTCCGGCACAGACAGTTTTTCTGCCACATCGCCAAGTATTGCATTTCTGTACTCAGCCGTACAGTCAGGGAACAACATTGCACCTCCGCTGCGGCCGCGTTCAACACGAAATTCGCCGAAACCTTCGGCAAGTACAGCGGAATTCAGCACTTCTATATCATCGCTGACAACTGTTTTTGAAACCTTAAATTCCTCAGCCAAATTGGTGAGTGAAATATGTTTTGACGGTGTCATAAAAAATTTCGATGCCAGCCTTACGAGCCTTTCTGTTCTCTGCCCTTTCATGTTAATCCAGCCTTTCTGTTGCGTAAACAAATTCCTTTGAGCGAAGTTCTTCTTCAGTAATATCAAGTATATTTCCGTCAGCTATAACAAATGCAGCGCTGCCACTTCCGCACATTCCCCATGCAAGCGCGCCGTTTCTGTCTGCACTTTTAAAAATATCGGTATATTCCGGATGTTCTGCCATAGCAGCACACAGAAAATCATTTGGAAGAAGCCCTGCCCGTCTGCCAGATGCAAGCCTCGTGATAATTTCGTCAGCTTCAGAACTAAAATCACGCATTTTGAAACCTCTTCTGCTATCATCGAGACTGCGGTAAGCTGCTGCCGTTGACGAACTCCATTTCGGAAAAACTATCAGCCACGGGAGTTTTATTTCCATATTTACAGGAGTCAGTTTTTCACCTATACCTTCGGCAAAACTTAAAACATTGTCCTGTGCGAGAACTGCAACATCAGCGCCAAGTTCTGCAGCCTCTTCGGCAGTAAAATTCAGCCCGTATTCATCCTTAAGCCACATAAGCAATGCTGCGGCATTGCCGCTTCCAGCGCCTATGCCTGAGCCCTGCGGATAACATTTGCGCAGTTTCATTGCAAGAGGTGGAACAGATATTTTGTGCAACGCAAACTCAAGCACAGAATCAAGCAGATTCCTGCCTTCAATCTTTGCGCCATCAACATTAAGACTCTGTCTGCCGTCTGCTGCTTCGGACACACAAAGAACTTCTGTGCCTGTTTTCTTCCAAAAAACAGAACGCAGTTCATGATATCCGTTTTCTCTTTTTTCGAGAACTCGAAGTGTAAGATTTATTTTTACGGGACAAAAAAATACCTTACTCATAACCTACTCCGATATACATAATTGCTTAGGGCATAAAAAATATTACAGCAAACCTTCCCCGCTTTCGCTGAGCGTAATAATGACATCATGCGTCAGCAGATCCGTGTAACGGAAAGAAATTACCGTATCTGGCTCATCAATATGGAGCGTAAAAAGATTGGGATAGACATTATCAATCACCGCAGGCGAGCCTTTAGCCTTTCTGCGCCCGTTGGACACATAATAGTACACACGCTCTCCGCAGTGTTGTTCAACTATTTGTCTGATATCATCTGTTGTTAATGTCATTGAGAGCCCACCTTTTCCCAAATAGCATTATACAACAAATCACAGAAAAGTCAAAGACATAATGGATATTAAAGTTATATATGTTATAAATGTCAGGTATTAGGCTGACAGATCCCAACAGGCTCTTCTTCACCAATATCACACAAGTTCTTCCCAAATCCTGTTTGCAACCCTCATTCCTGACATGGTCAAAAAAACACTTTTTTCTGTAATGGAATAAAGTTCCGATGGGAATTTTTTCAGTACGTTAAGCACATATTTTTCGGCAGTCTCACCGTATTTTGCGCGGTACTTTGCACGGTCTATACCCTCTGTCATACGAAGTTGAATAACAGAAGCCTCACGGGCAGCAGCAGCATTGTCAAGCTTTTCGCGGGAAACGACCGCATTGTCCTGCGTTTCAATAAGAGCACAATATTTTCCAAAATTGCTTTCATTTGTGTACCGCTCACCATCAAGGCATCCGGAGGCTGAAATTCCAACTCCAAGATAATCTCCTCCGCGCCAGTAATTCAAATTATGTTTACTCTCCTCATCCCGCTTGGCAAAATTGGCAACCTCATACTGTGCGTAACCACAAGCAGGAAGAAATTCTTGCGCAAAAAGATACTGCTCCCACCCCTCAGGCATTTCCAAATTCATGTCTGCCAAAGGAGTCCCTTCTTCAACGGTAAGCTGATACAGTGAAATGTGTGAAAGTCCGAGAGTCACTGCCGTTTCAAGTGTTTTCTGCCAGCGTCTGACGCTCTGCCTCGGAAGTCCGAACATAAAATCGGCATTCACAGAAAAACCAAATTGTGCCGCATTTTCCACTGCCGCAAGTGCCTGCTTTGCATTATGCAGTCTGCCGAGGAATTTCAGTTCGTCATCATAAAGGCTCTGAACCCCTATGCTTACTCGGCTGACTCCAATTTCTTTCCAAAACGCAAGCAATTCATTATTCAGCGAATTTGGATTGGCCTCAACCGTAAATTCTGCACAACGTGAAATATCGGCAGTTTCAGCTATAATTCCGGCAAGTTTCTCCCATTGTGAAAGAGAAAGACAGGACGGAGTTCCTCCGCCAATATAAAGCGTGTGTAGCGAAATTTTTGCAAGCCGTGAATGCCAAAAGGCAAGCTCACGTTCGAGCCTGCCTAAATATTTTTCCTTTGCCGCATCGTCCTGCACATAACTTGTAAACGCACAGTAGCAGCATTTTCTTTCACAGAACGGAATGTGGATATAGACAGAAAGTTCCGCCAACTACTTATCCTCAGTTTTGGTAACATCCATAAAGGCGAGAAATGCTTCCTGCGGAATAGAAACATGCCCTATCTGCTTCATACGTTTCTTGCCTTCCTTCTGCTTCTCAAGCAGTTTGCGTTTACGCGTAATGTCGCCTCCGTAACATTTGGCAAGAACATCCTTGCGGACTGCCTTAATATTCATCCGAACAATCACTTTTTTGCCAACAGCTGCTTGAATTGGAATTTCAAACAGCTGACGTGGAATAAGTTCCTTCAACCTGCCTACAACGGCATGTCCGCGGTGGTATGCCTGATCTTTGTGACAAATAAACGAGAATGCGTCAACAGGCTCATCCTGAATAAGCATATCAACCTTAACAAGCTGCTCCGCACGGAAACCGATATGGTCATAATCAAGCGATGCATAACCGCGCGTACAAGATTTGAGTTTGTCATTAAAATCAAGAATAAACTCGGCAAGCGGCATATCATAAGTCAAACGCACCCGCTCCGGCGTAAGATAATCCATACCAACATACGTGCCGCGCTTTTCCTGACACAGTTTCATTGCAGCTCCGACAAAACTGTCAGGCATAAAAATCGAAAGTTTAATATAAGGTTCGCGAATTTCTTCAATGCGGACAGTATCAGGAAAATCGGAAGGCCTGCGGGTTTCAATAATACTGCCGTCAGTAAGCAGAACTTGATAACTAACATTAGGCGCGGTAGCAACAAGGTCAACACCGAACTCTCGGCTTAAACGCTCCTTAGAAATCTCCATATGAAGCAGGCCGAGGAAACCGCAACGGAAACCAAAACCTAGTGCAACTGAATTTTCAGGCTCAAAGAAAATCGATGAGTCATTTATGCTCAATTTTTCAAGAGCCTCACGAAGCTGGTTAATATTTTCGCGTTCAACTGGATAAAAACCACAGAACACAACAGGTTTCACCTTGCGATAACCCGGAAGAGGCTGCGCAGCCGGACGCGCAGCATCTGTTATAGTATCGCCGACGTGAGCCTCATCAAGAGTCTTAAGACTTGCAGTAATATAGCCGACTTCACCAGGTCCAAGACAGTCAACCTTCTGCATCTGCGGTTTAAAAACACCTACCTCGTCAACAAGATAATCGCGGCCTGTTGCCATAAAATGCACCTGCTTTCCTGCGCGCAAAACACCGTTCACAACACGCACATAGCAGATAATGCCGCGATAATTGTCATAAACCGAGTCAAAGATAAGAGCCTGAAGCGGAATATTTTCATCACCGCTCGGCGCAGGCACTTCATTGACAATACGCTCTAGCAGTTCAGGAACTCCTTCGCCCGTTTTTGCGCTGATATTAACGGCATCTACAGCGTCTATACCTACAATATCACGAAGTTCAGCCTTAACCTCGTCAGGGTGCGCGGAGGGCAAATCAATTTTGTTAAGCACAGGCAGAATTTCAAGATCAAGGTCAACAGCAAGATAACTGTTCGCGACAGTCTGAGCTTCAACCCCCTGCGTAGCGTCAACTACAAGCACAGCCCCCTCACACGCCGCTAAAGACCGCGAAACCTCGTAAGAAAAATCCACGTGCCCCGGAGTATCTATCATGTTGAGAATATAATCCTTACCGTCTTTTGCACGGTAATTCATACGAACAGGAACAAGCTTTATCGTTATGCCGCGCTCACGTTCAAGGTCGAGCATATCAAGCAGCTGCGCCTGCATATTGCGCTTGTCAACAGTGCCCGTTGCCTCAAGCAAACGATCTGCAAGCGTTGATTTACCGTGGTCAACGTGGGCTATGATACTGAAATTCCTTATACGGTCGAGATCCAAAACGCTTCAACTCCTTAACTGCAATATTTTACCTTATAACAGCAGCTTTGTGCAAAATATAAATATATAATTATGGCGATATAAAATTTGAAAAATACGTAAAATTACGTAGTGAAGGCTTGGGGTATGTGTCTGCTGTATTAAATTCTGATGGTATAATCTTACCAAAAGTTTTTTAACAAAACTTCAGTTCATTTTTTAATATATTTTGAACCGAGAAAATCCAAACAAAGCAGAATGTACAGCAACAGCAATACTTTACAAACAACGCAGGTTTATTTTTCGCTGAAAAATATTTTTGCAATTTTTTGCCCCATATCTGCATTTATACCGCTTTTTGCACTCCGTATTTGAAAACATCCCCCGATTTTCGCATTTGTTTTTCATTTATTTTTCATTTCATTTGCAATTTTTGACTTTGTGAATTTTTCACAATGCGGCATAATGGCAGTATGCAGCTGACTTTAACCGCTGTTGTCTTTTTTTCGTCTTACCCGCTCTAATTTGGGGTGTTCCATTTACCGTATCGTCTGAACATTATATATAGGAGGGGCGAGAAACCGCACAGCGTTTTTTCTCTTTTCCAAGATTTAGCTCTGTCCCGTCGGGTTAGCTTACGGAAGGCTTTTTCCACCGGTCGGACATCCGTGTGTTAAATCTTCTTATTTAAATCGCATCGACGTCATGCGTTCATGATGCTGACAAGCCCGCTGCCAACAAGCTATGAACGGGAAAACTTCGGTAACATTCACCGGTGGTGATTGGTTTCCCACGCAAA
>JAZUIB010000040.1:0-51508 GCA_045642025.1 Synergistaceae bacterium | reverse complement strand
GTCGATTTTTGAGAACCAGTCCATAACCATATCGCGGCGGCGTTTATATTCGGCAACCATTGCCTTTACATCTTCGTCAGCGCTGCGGAACGCTTCCGCGACACCTGCCTGCGCGAACGACGTTGCGCAAGTCGTGAGATTCTGATGACATTTGTTGACATAAGGGCGCATTGCGTCGGGGCATATTATCCAGCCGACGCGCCAGCCTGTCATTGACCAGGTTTTTGAAGCGGCGGAAAGCGTTACCGTGCGCTCCTTCATCTCAGGAATACTTGCGATGCTGAAATGCTCACCCTCATACAGGAAACACTCATAAGGCTCGTCTGCAATCACCCAAAGATCGTGTTTAATTGCGATTTTTGCTATTGCGGCAAGATTTTCCCTTGAATAAACAGCACCGCTCGGATTATTCGGTGTGTTTATGAGAATTGCCCTTGTCTTCGGCGTAATTGCAGCCGTAAGAGCTTCGGGGCGAAGCTCAAAATTATCCTCCATGCGCGTCATAACAGGGACGAGTTTCAGCTGAGCGATAGCCAACTGGTCTGCGTAAGCAGAAAAATAAGGCGCAGGGACAACAACCTCGTCACCAGGCTCACAAAGCGTGAGAAGTGTTGCTGTGAGAGCCTCAATAGCGCCGACAGTAATGACAATGTTTCTGTTCGGATCAACGTCCATATTGTTGACACGTTTGTATTTTGCGGCGACAGCCTCGCGGAGCTCCTGAGTACCGCCCATATCCGTATAATGCACATCGCCGTTTTGAAGAGCACTAATGGCGGCATCTTTAGCACATTTAGGCGAATCAAAATCAGGACGACCGATTTCCATATGGATAATATTCTTACCCTCCGCCGCAAGCTCATTTGCGCGGGAAAGAATTTCACGAATACCGCCCGACATTGGTATAGAAGACATTCTGGAATTAGGGAAAATAACTTTTGTTGACACAGATACTCACTCCTTTGAAATATTGCAACTGAAATATTGCAACTGACAGAAAAAAACACTGAAGCCACTGTACTCGGTGCGAAAAATCAAATCACCAATTACTAAATACAAATTACCGAATAACCGTACAGAGAATACCGAAATATTCGAGAGTATCGGAGGCGTCCGCTGAAACGGACGTTGAAACCTATAACCTAAGCGCTCGTTTCACTTGCGAACGCAAACTGACACCGCACAAAAACCTTGCGGTATATTATAATTACTATTCTTCCGAGAATATAAATACTATTTCTTCGCCATCACGGCAAAGAATACAAGCGGTTCAGTTGCGCTTGTATTGCGAAGTGCATGAGACATACCCTGATGAGTGACAAAAACATCACCCGGCAAAGCAGGACACTCGCCCTCGCCGTATACAAAAATACCCTCGCCGGAAAAAATCGCGTACACCTCTTCATCGTCAACATGCGTGTGAAGACCGATAGTTGCCAGCGGCTCAAGCTCCATACGGTTTGCTGCCGTAACCGCCATATTATTAAGTATAGGCGCGCAGAACGCCTTAGCACAACCCTCTCCGCCGCGCATATTGCGCCTTAACTCAAAATCCTCAGACTGCTTAATCAATGTCAAAAAACACACCCCTTTAAGTGATAGGTCTAAATATGAGAATTTATAACTTATAACTTAAAAATTATAACACGAAAACTACAGATAATAACGTAATAATTAGCAGAAAAAAGAAAAACAACCCTCTGACGGATATTCCGTGAGAGATAAAGCTCATAGTTTACGTCCTAAACATTGTGTGATGTTACTTATGCTTGCAGTTCAACACAGCTAATATTGACACCAACAATAAAAATGCGTTTAAGTTCTGTTATTGACCGATTGCTCGTTTGCGACATTTTTCTCCTCGGAGACATCCAAATTATTCAATGCATATCGAAGAGACTGTATAACAAGTTGATTGAGTGATAAATTATTTTGAAAGGCAAGTGCTTCAAGCATATTAGCCAAATCGGCTGGAAGCCTGAACGTTTTCGTAACATAATCATTACCGATACCGGGCTGAATTTTCCACATATAATATCCTCTCCCACATACCTATATCTGCTTATATTGTGTCCTCAGATATTCTCATATTGATACATTGTAATAAACACAAAAATATAAATTAAAATATAATTATTTATTCTTGTATATTATAAACAATTATGATACTATAAATAGACAGTGATGCTACTATAAATGAGTAGGAAGCGTGCCGCCCTGCTCAAGAAACAAAAAACAGTGGTATCAGATATGTTGCGTTGAGGAGGATAAAAAGTGACAAGTAAAATTAAAAAAATGCGCCAAGCAAGAAATATGAGTCAGGGTGCACTTGCGGAACGGCTGGGTATATGTGCAAGCTATATGTCGGAGATAGAGACAGGCCGTAAATTTGCATCCTTCAAAACGCTCTACAAACTCTCGCAGATATTTGATTGTGAATTGCAAGAGTTATTAGACGACCAGACGGACAGAAGACGGAAAAGGCTTGAAGCTGAAGATGTTATCGAATGTACGGAAACGAAAAGCCCTGCAAAACTACAAGAAGAGAGCAGCCGTAGAAATAAAGTAATGCTTCTTGATATAATAGAGGTGCTGCAGACACTGGATATTACCTCGTTGAAAAAAGTATTCATCTATGTTAATGATATGAAAACAATAGAGACATCGCTATAAGTTTCATGATCAAACTTGTCCACATGTCTTATGCGAAAACTGCTAATCAGCATATTTCATATAAGCTTTTATATAACGATTCTGCAACGAAAAAACAGCTAAAGAAATTCAGTCAACAGAGACAGAACGGCTTGGGAAAACTCCCAAGCCGTTTAAAATATTAGACAGTTAGCAAAAGTTTATAGGTGTTACAAACTGTCTTGTGAATGTTAAAGGTTTTGCGGCGCTGAACAATATAGTGTGCAAAATTATAGTATAATGTTGCCGATGGCTATTTTGAAGGGCAAAGCCTATATCGCCGCGAGCCGCCCTGTGTTTGAGCGGCTCTACGCGGATTATAACAAAAGAGAGTTTGTTTCTCCCGACCCTCTGCAGTTTTTGTACGCTTACGACAATCCGCGCGACAGGGAGGCGGCTGCGCTTATTGCCGCTTCGCTTGCTTACGGGCGTGTGACGCAGATTCTCAGGAGTGTGCAGAGGGTGCTGTTGGCGCTGGGCAAAAAACCTGCCGAATATCTTGCGAACGCTGACGAAAAGCTGCTGCGGCATGAATTTTCTGGTTTCGTTCACCGTTTCACCGACGAGACAGCGCTTGTGGCATTTCTTTCGGCAATATCGCGTGTTTATAAATCGGGTACAACGCTTCAGGAACTTTTCTGTTCAAATTTCAGCGGCGACGTTTGGTCTGCTCTTGAAAAATTTGCGGCGGAGCTTGCGGGAAACGGCGGTTCGTTTCTTCTGCCGCTGCCGTCGAAAGGCAGCGCTTGCAAGCGGCTGATGCTTTTTTTACGCTGGATGGTGCGCTGTGACGGGGTTGACCCGGGTGGCTGGACAAAAATTTCGCCTTCCGCGCTCTGTATTCCGCTTGATACGCACATGTTTCAGATTTGTTCCGAGATCGGACTGTGTACACGGAGGGGCGCAAACGGCAACGCGGCGCGCGAAATTACGGACAATTTTCGGCTGATTTCGCCTGATGACCCTGTAAAATATGATTTTTCGCTGACACGTTTTGGCATACGCAGCGATCTGACATATACTGAATTGTTTGAACGCTGGAAAGGTAAAACGAGGTAAAAACATGGATTCAATTCTGCCATACTGGGATGAAGATTTAGATTTGTCTGTGCTGTACTGGTTACCGTACGGAAAAGATTTTTCGCCTGTTGAAAGCAATGGGCTTTACAACCCGCTTTTCGGAATGTTGTCTGCGCTTGCCATAGGGCTTTCAAGCGAATTTTTATATATGCACGGTATGCAGTGTGGAAACGTCGGTACAATGTCGCGGCAGAACTTTATTGCGCCTGCCGGCAGTTCTGTTGTAGGGTTTGGTTTTTCGGCGGTGTTTTCCTGGTCATCAGAGATGGAAATGGCTGTTCTGCCGTTGCTTCCGCAGTTTGCTGGGCTTAAAGCGGGGCTTACGATGTGCAGCATTTGGAACGGCGATGTTCTACTGGACGAAGTCAAGGTCATTTTGCTTGTGAACGAAAATCCGTTCTTTGACGAGAATATATTTGCCGCGGCTATGGTGAAAAGATTTGGCCGAGCACTGAAAGCAGAGAACACGCCGTATGCTTTTTTTGCTGAGAAATTTGGTTACAGGCGCTGCGCTATTCCGTACGAAACAGACAAAATGACGCATCTGAACATAACGCAACTGCTGTTTGACATGGAATTTGACGCGACGCGTGAAATTATGGGTCCGTCGCCGGAGGTCAAGCTGCCGGAATTTATGAAGAAAAGCGATATGTAACATTGTAAGATAAATATAAATTCAAATACAAATACAAATGGAGTTGAACGTATGTCACAATTTATGAAATCGAAAAGAAATCTGTTTTTTGTAATTCTGCTCACAGTGCTTGTTGCGGGGTATCTTTTGCCGCTCGGGAATCACCCGCTGATGGACCCTGACGAGGGGCGTTACAGTGAAATTCCGCGTGAAATGACGGAAAGCGGCGATTTTGTTACGCCTAAACTGAATTACGTTAAATATTTTGAGAAACCGGCGTTTTTGTATTGGGCGAATGCTGTTGCGTTTAAGGCGTTCGGCGAAACGGAGTTTGCCTCACGAATTACTGTCGCGCTCTGCGCGCTGCTTGGCATTGCCGCTGCCGCGCTGCTTGCGGCTTATATGTACGGTAATCTTGCAGGGTGGTTCGCCGCGGTTGTGTGCGGGTCATCGCTTTTGTTTTTTGCGATCGGCACACTGAACATCACGGATATGCCGCTGTCGTTTTTCCTGACGCTTGCCATGGCGGCATTTTACGTTGCGCAGCGTGAGGACAGCAAACGTTTTTATCTGCTGTTTTATGCTGCCTGTGCGCTTGCGGTGCTTACGAAAGGGCTGGTAGGCGTTGTTCTGCCGGGTGCAATTATTTTTGTTTATATTCTCGTGACAAAAAAATGGCGGTTGTTCTACAAACCGCTTTACGTTCCGGCGATTGTTTTGTTTTTCCTGATTACGGTTCCGTGGTTTTGGCTGGTGTGTCGGGCAAATCCTGATTTCTTCCGCTTCTTCTTCATTCAGGAGCATTTTCAGCGTTATCTGACAAAAATGCATGACCGCTATGAGCCGTTTTGGTTCTTCATTCCTATGATTATTGCGGGTGTACTTCCGTGGACAGCGTTTCTGCCCGGATTTTTCAGCAAAAGAAGTGTTCTGCGCGTGCCGTCTGACGAGCTGCAGCGCGATGCGAACCGCTATCTTGTGATATGGTTTGCGGTGATTTTCCTGTTCTTCTCTGCTTCGGATTCAAAGCTGATTCCCTACATTGTGCCCTGTATTCCGCCGCTTGCCATACTTATAGCCGCAGAAATTGACAGAATGGTGCGCGATGGCGAAGCGCACGGGCGGCCTGTGCTTGCGCTTGCTTTGACGGCAGGGCTTTTTGGCGCGGCGTTGATCGTTTATCCGTTCACGGGCGGCTACGTTGACTGGAATTCCGCATGGAAAGCGGTTGTTTGTGCTGCTCCGGCACTAATTTGTATGCCTGTCGCCGCAAAAATGCTTATGAAAAAAGGGAAAGACATCTGTAACGGAGCGTGTGTGCTCATGCTCTGCGCGGTGCTGTTTATTTGCGGAATTCAGCAGGTTTATGGTATTATTGCACCGACAAGAAGCATGAAAGAAGCCGCCGCCGTTGTCGAAAGCGTGAGACGGGACGGCGATGTGGTTGTAGCTTGGAACGATATAATGCAGGGATTGTCGTTTTATGCAAAACAGCGCGTTCTTGTTGTCGGCGGTGAGGGGGAACTTGCATACGGAGCTTCTCAGCCGGACGGCAAAGGCTGGTTTGTGAGCGAGGAAGAATTCAAGGAACTGTGGAAGAAAGGCGATAAACGTTACATAGTCGTTCTTGAGGACAAGCATGGCGACAGAGTCAAAGATGTTCTGCCGCCGGAAGAATTTGCGAAGGTAAAGGTTGTGCGCTGCACAGCGGGTAAATATACAGTTTTGTATAAAGAGGGTAAATAAAAATGAGAAAAGATTTTTTGCCGTTTTCCAAACCGAGCATTAAAGAGGAAGCCATAGCCGAAGTCGCAGATTCAATCCGCAGCGGCTGGCTTGCGATGGGTCCGAAAACGATAAAATTTGAACAGGAATTTGCGGCATATACCGGCGCGACTTACGCGCTTTCGGTAAATTCCGCGACCGCGGGGCTTCACTGCGCGGCAATGGCGCTAGGGCTCGGAGCGGGAGATGAGGTTATCACAACTCCCATGACTTTTGCCGCAACGGTGAACGCTGTTGTGTTCACCGGCGCAAAGCCTGTGTTTGCCGATATAGACCGCAAAACGCTGAATATTGTTCCGGAAAATATCGAAAAGCTGATTACGCCGCGCACAAAGGCGATTATTCCGGTGCATTTTGCCGGTATGCCGTGTGATATGGACAAAATTGAAGCGATTGCAGATAAATACGGTCTTGCGATTATCGAAGACTCCGCGCACGCCTTGGGCGCAGCCTACAAGGGGCGCAAAATCGGCGCGGACAGAGGCGCGAAACGGCTTGCAGTGTTCAGCTTTCACCCGACAAAGAACATTACGACAGGCGAGGGTGGTATGATTTGCACACAAGACGAGGAACTTGCGGAAAAAATTCAGGTACTTCGTCAGAACGGTATGTCAAAAGGCGCGTGGAACCGCTACGCGGCGAAAGGAAACTCAAATTATGACGTTCCGTTTCCGGGGCTTAAATATACAATGCTTGACATTAACGCTGCAATCGGACGTTCGCAGCTGACGCAGATTGACGGGTTCAACGCGCGCCGTACGGAGATTGTGAACAGATACAAGAACGAGCTTGCCGGTGTGAAGGGAATTATCTTGCCGCAGCCTGCTTCGTGGAAACACACTCACAGCTGGCATATTTTTACGCCGTTTATTGACACTGACGTTCTCGGCTTCTCCCGCGACGAGTTCATGGCGCGCATGAAGGCGCTTAACATTGGCACCGCGTTGCATTACCAGGCGTTGCATCTGTTTACCTGCTACGGAAAACTGACGGGGCTCAAACGTGGAGATTTGCCGGAAGCTGAGTATGTGTCTGACAGGATAGTTTCTCTGCCGCTGTTCCCTGCAATGAGCGATGACGATGTTGCGGATGTTATTGAGGCAGTAAAAGAAGTTTGCAAGGAATAGTGGATATATTCAGCAACCGATTTGGGAGGTTGTATAAATGAAAGATACAGAGGTTTCGATAGTTATTCCTGTCTATAACGAGGAGCAGTCGCTGCCGGCGCTTTTCGGTGAACTGTGGCCGGTTGCCGAAAAGCTCGGGCATACGTTTGAGGTTATTTTTATCAACGACGGCAGTAGGGATGCGACACTTGGTATGCTGTACGATTTCCAGCAGCAGCACAAGGAGGTTCGCGTAATCGATCTCGGCGCTAACTTTGGACAGCACATGGCGCTGCTTGCCGGGTTCGAGTACACACGCGGGAGTAAAATAATTACTCTTGACGCTGACTTGCAGAATCCGCCTGCTGAAATTCCGCGTATTCTTGCCGAGATGGGCAACGGTCACGACGTTGTCGGCACATACCGTGTAGGGCGGCAGGATCCTTGGTTCAGAAAGTTTGCCTCAAAATGGGTGAACAGAATTACGAACAGGATAGCGAAGCTCACAATCAAGGATTACGGCTGTATGCTTCGCGGTTATGACCGCAGAATTATAGACATTATCAACGTCAGCAGGGAATCAAGCACCTTTATTCCGGCGCTTGCGCAGAAATTCGCCGTAAATCCAACAGAAATTCCTGTCGCGCACAGGGAGCGCGAGTTCGGTGTTTCAAAGTACGGATTGTTTCAGCTTATCCGCCTGAATTTTGACTTGATGACGAATTTCTCACTCGTGCCGCTGCAGGCTGTTACCATGGCGGGAATGTTTTTCTCCGTAATTTCTGTTCTTCTGCTGCTGTTTATGTTTATCCGCCGCGTTATTCTCGGTATCGGTACATGGCAGAATTTCATTATGCATTCCTTTGAGGCGTTCGGCTTTATGCTGACAGCCATTACGCTTATTTCTGTCGGCGTGCTGGGAGAATATGTCGGGAGAATCTACAAAGAAGTCAGCAAACGCCCGCGTTACTCCGTGCGCAAAGTGTACGAAACGGAGGAAGATGAATAATGCGTCCGCGTATAGTATGTTTTGCGTACAGTGAGGTCGGAAGCGTCTGTCTTAAACAGCTTATTAAGCAGGAGGCAAACGTTGCCGCCGTTTTCACTCACGAAGATGACCCGAACGAAGAAATCTGGTTTCAGTCAGTAAAGCAAGTCGCGGAAGATACCGGTATTCCTGTACGCACGCCGAAAAAACTTGACGATGAACAGCTTGAATATTTCCGTTCGCTTAAGCCTGAGCTTGTGCTTTCAATGTATTACCGCGCGATGATTCCGGACGAAGTTCTAGAAGTGCCGCGTCTTGGCGCGTACAACATTCACGGTGCGCTGCTTCCGAAATACAGAGGACGCGCCTGTATCAACTGGGCAGTGCTGAACGGAGAGACAAAAACAGGCACAACGTTGCATGTTATGACGCATTTTGCCGACAGAGGAGACATTGTTGACCAGCAAGAGGTGCCGATTGAATTTGACGATACGGCGCACGATGTTTTTCTTAAGGTTGTTGAAGCGTCAAGAGTTGTTATAGAACGTCAGCTTCCGGCGCTTGAAGCCGGTACTGCGCCGCGTAGAGCACAGGATGAAAGTCAGGCGACGAAATTTGGCAGACGGCGCCCTGAAGACGGGGAAATAGACTGGAACAAAAGCGCGGTTGAGATTTATAATCTTGTTCGCGCGGTAACGCATCCATTCCCCGGAGCTTTTACCGATATTGACGGGCGCAAAATGTTTGTCTGGAAAGCGCGTCCGCTTGAAGGCAGCGCCGCGCCGAAAGAAATCGTAAGCAAAAGTCCGTTCCTTGTAGGCACAGGCAGCGGACTTCTTGAAATACTCTCCTTCCGGTTCGAAGGTGAAGAAGAAAAGGAGAAATTCTGATGAAAATATTTGTAACCGGTGTTAACGGCTTTATCGGCACACATTTCCTTGAGTACGCAAAGGACAGACACGACTGGGAAATTATTGGGTTTGACCTTTACGACTACAATCTGAAACCTTTTGCCGGTATGAAAAACTTTACTTTCCGGCAGGGGGACATTTTCAAAGAAGACACGTGGCTAGAAGAGCAGATTGCGTCATGCGACACTCTGCTTCCGCTTGCCGGAGTCGCAAAGCCGAAAATCTATATCGAAAAACCGGTCTGGACGTTCTCTCTTGACTTTGAACAGAACCTGAAATGTGTCCGCTGGTGCGCGAAACATGGCAAACGCGTCATTTTCCCGTCAACATCTGAGGTTTACGGTATGAGTACGGACAAAGAGTTTAAGGAAGACGAAAGCCCGCTTATTACGGGACCTATCAAGAAAACGCGCTGGATCTACAGCTGTTCGAAGCAGATGATGGATCGTGTCATTTTCGGCTACGGACAGGAACAGGGACTTGATTTCACGCTTTTCCGCCCCTTCAACTGGATGGGACCGCGTCTTGATACATTCGCGGACGCGGAAAGACATGAAGCGCGCGCAATCACGCAGATGATTTATGATGTTCTCAACAGAGGCGGAGTATCACTTGTCGGCGGCGGAGAGCAGCGCAGAAGTTTTACATGGGTCGGTGACGCAATAGAGGGGCTTGCTCATATTGTCGATAACAAAGACGGTAAAGCAAGCGGCGAAATTTTTAACATTGGAAACCCGTACAATCACTATTCAATCAAAGAAATGGCAGAAATGACGATAGACGCGCTCAAAGAATTCCCGCAGTACAAAGCAAAAGCGGAAGCGGCAAAAATCACTGTTGTTGCCCCCGAACAGTATTACGGAAAGGCTTACGATGATGCACAGGACCGTAAACCGTCAATAGAAAAAATGGAACGCGTTTTCGGTTGGAAACCGACAACAGACATGCGCGATATGCTTGTCAAAACGATTGAATATTACACGAAAAACGAGGCAAAATAATGACAAGGCTTGCCGTTAAGGTTGACGTTGATACGCTTCGCGGCTACATTGAAGGTGTGCCGCGCATGCTTGACATATTTTCGAAGCACAATGTTAAGGCAAGCATATATTTTTCTTTCGGTCCCGACAATTCCGGAAAAGCGATACGCAGAATTTTCCGCAAAGGTTTTATTTCAAAAATGCTGCGTACAAAAGCGCCGTCAACCTACGGCATCAAAACGCTGCTGTACGGCACGCTGCTTCCCGCGCCGTTGATTGTCCCGAAAAATCCTGACATAGTAAAGCGCACATTTGACGAAGGTCACGAAGTCGGCATTCACGCGTGGGATCACGTTTACGTTCAGGACTGCCTTGCAAAAATTTCTAAAGAAAAATATCTCGGGCTTTTTGAGCAGGCTTCAAGGTTGTATCAGGAAATCTGCGGCTGCAAGGCTAAATCTATTGCGGCCCCGGGCTGGCAGCTTTCGCACACGGTGCTTTCCGCTGAACAGGAGCTGAGGCTTGACTTCGCAAGCGACGTTCGCGGCTATGCGCCGTTTATGCCTGTGTTTGAGGGTACAGAATATAATGTGCCTCAGATTCCGTCAACGCTTCCGACAATGGACGAGATTTACGGACTGCCCGGCGTAAATGACGAAACGATACCTGAAATATGGTACAAAGGCATGGACAAAGAGTGGAACGTTGTGACGGTACACGCGGAAATGGAAGGTATTTCAAAAGCCGGAGTGCTTGACAGGTTTCTAACGCTTTGCAAAAAGAGCAACACGGAATTTTTCACGCTCGGACAGTATGCAAAAACAGCGCCGCTTCCGAAATGCGAAGTGGTCATGGGCAATCTTGTCGGCCGTGCAGGCACGCTTGCTGTTCAGAAAGAAATAACAGATTAGAATTACGGTGAAGAACAATGGATAAAATATCTTTCATGCTTATAGCGGCTTCAGCCTGTACCAACGCGATGGGAAGCACGGTTATGAAACACGCGTACGGCGGAAGCGATCTGCTTTCCGGCGGAATAATCTCGGCGTTTTTGAAAATTCTGCTCAATCCGTGGATAGTGTTCGGATTTTCGATGTTCGGAATATCATTCTTTTTCATGGCAGCGGCGCTGTCGCGTTCCGAGCTGACTTTTGCCTATCCGTTGATGTCCGCGATAGTTTATCTGATACTTCTTGCAGTCGGCTATTTTGTTTTCCGCGAAAATATAACAATTTACCGTTTGGGCGGAATGGGCTTTATACTTGCGGGAATAATACTGCTGACGATAAACAAGTAATTTCAAAATTAATTTAAGGAGAATGCTGTTTGAATAACAACACTTTGAAGATTGTGCGCTGACCGGAAGGTTTGCGAAAAACAATCTCATCGCGAGCCTTCCAAATTACCGGATAAAATTGGGAGGTCGCACAATGAACAGAGAAAATAAACGAAAAACATTTGAAAAAGGCTATTACAAAACTCATGCCTGCAAAGAGAGTTTTGTGTGCAAGGTCTGCGACAGAGAGGTTTTCCCTGAGGGAGCGGGAAGCAGACACAGAAATCACTGTCCCAACTGTCTTACCAGCCTGCACGTCGACATTGAGCCCGGAGACAGAGCATCGAATTGCGGCGGATATATGGAACCTGTGGCGGTATTCGTACGCAAGAACGGAGAGTGGGCGATAATTCATCGCTGTAAGAAATGCGGAGCGCTGAACGCAAACAGGATTGCTGCTGATGACAATCCTTTAAAACTTATGTCGATTGCTTTGAAACCGCTTGCCCATCCGCCGTTTCCGATTGAAAGACTGGAAGAACTGACAAGACTGATGGGCGGTGAAGGAAGACTGAAATAGTATTTCGTGAGATTATGGCGCAAAGAGCGGACAGATTTTCTGCCTGCTCTTTTTGATTTTGTTTCGCTACCTTTTATACCATGGAAATTTTTCCGCCATGCCCGGGCGGCGCGGTATGCCTTTCGGTGTCTGTGATATTTTTTCCCACACGGCAAGAAAATGCTTCGCTTCGCCGAGCGTGTACGGCATAAGTTTCGGCGATGAAAGACCGAGATTTTGCCACTTTGTCCCTATTTCGTTAATCTCGTTAACAACGCGCGGACCCTTGAAGGCGATTATTTTGCCTTTTATTCTTGTTAGCGGGGCAAGATATTCGGCAAGTGTTCCTGTTGCGCATACAGCACGCGCCGTAACGATATTGAATTTTTCCATGTTTGTCTTTGCAAAATCTTCGGAACGCGAGCAGACAACGGCAACATTTTTTAGACAGAGCGCGGCTGCCATTTTTTCGACAAGCGCGCATTTTTTTGCTATGCTGTCTAGCAAAGTGATGTGTGCGTTAGGGCGACATATCGCAAAAACTAATCCTGGAAGACCGCCGCCTGTTCCAACGTCGATGAATTTCCCCTCCTGTGGAAGAAGCGGAAGCGCGGCCGCGCAGTCCGCGATATGTTCGTTCCACAGCGTTTCCTCATCTGAAGGACCGGTGAGCCGTACGATTTCATTTGCCTGCAGCAAAAGACGCGCGTATTTGCGAAGCAGGGTCTCTTTTTCGGCAATTTCAGCCTTAGAAGTCTCAAAAAAGTTAAAATTTTCCATTCCGGTCACTCCAAAACGGGCATAATTCCCCCAACAAGTGTATAATATGATAACACAAACGGCAAAAAGAAGGTGGACCTTTATGGAGCAGTTTGAGAAGGGGACGAAATTTTACATCGGGATTACACCTGTAGTCGATCTTAACGGCACGTGGCATGAGATGGGGCGGCAGTACGGCGCCCTGTTGTCTGCCGAGTTAAAAGATATGTATAAAAGAGCAATCTGCGACAAAGTGTTCAATGATGCCGGCGGCAAAGAAGCTGCGATTAAAACAGCAGATAAACTTTACTTGGCGTATCCTTTCCGACTCAAGGAATTTTTCAAAGGCATGACGGAAACCTCAGGACTTGAACTTGATGAACTTAAACTTATAAACGCCGTAGAATTTATCGCGTTTACTGCGGAAATACAGCCGGGCTGCGCAGGGATTGCCGTATGGGGAGATTATGCGTCCGATGCTCTCATTTACGGCAGAAATTATGACTATTGCGAGTGGTTCAAAACAGTCGCGAATAATCTTGTCTTTGTGGCATTTCACCCCGCAGACGGCGCGCTCTCAACAGTCACCGTAGGACTGGCAGGAGAAATATACGCTGTCAGCGCGATGAACGAAAAAGGCATATTTATGGAACTGAACAACGGAGCTTTTTCTGGTGGTTCACTGACGTTTGATAATAGGATTCCTTCTGTGGTTAAGCTTTTGGAATGTATGTTTGATTGTGCAAGTCTTGCTGATATAGAACGTTTTTTCCAGACAACCAAGGCAAATTTTGCATATATTATCGGTGTGACAGATGGGCAGATCGCCCAATGTTATGAATGGCCGACTTTTGGAGTTAATATGCGTAAGACGCATAGCCGCCCTGGTTTAACTGTTCTTACAAATCATTTTACGGAGTCTTGCTGGGGGTTGCCGCATCCCGACGATGCAAAATCCATGCAGACTGTATCGCGAAGAGATAATCTCCTTGCGCTTGCTAAGCATTTTAAAGGTGCAATAGATACATCAATCATGCAGGGGATTATGGATACAAAGGTAGAAAATGGCGGTGCAACCAACGACACAACAATATATCAACTTGTCGCAGAGCCTGGTAAATTTATGCTTTGGTTTAAAATTCCTGGACTTCAAGATTGGATATATATTGACATGAAAGTGCTTTTGCGCCCAAGAGAGGTCTAGTTTTTTGAAAAGAGAACAACTTTTATTACTTATTAAGGAACTTGTGAAAATCCCCAGTATCACAGAAAGTGAAAATGAAACACTTCCTGTGGAGTTTCTTTACAAACGTTTTTCAGAACTTGCGTATTTTAAAGAGAATCCAGGTAATCTCCAGATTATTGAAACTCCGCTGGAAGGGTCGGTATATGATCTAAAAGCTTTAGTTACGTTTGTGGCGGCTGAAAAGAAAACTAAACGTACAATAGTGCTAATATCTCACATCGATGTCGTTGCAAATGAATGTTATGGGCGACTGAAACATTATGCATTTGACTGTGATGAACTTGGCAGAGAAATGGAAAACAAAAACAGTAACAGGCTCTATGGGCGCGGAGTAATGGATATGAAAGCTGGTGTTGCCCTCAATGCGCTTTTTGTAGAAGACTTCGCAAAAGACAACAGCCTTTTTGATGTTAATATTCTTGCTGTCTTTGTCGGTGACGAAGAAAATAGTTCTGCAGGTGCGAGAGGCGTGTTGCCTTATCTTGCGGGACTTAAGAAAACCAAAGGGTTGGATTATCTGTGTGCAATAGATACAGAGCCTGGTGAGGCTGGTTGTACTGATAAAGAAGGTGCCATGATTTATTTGGGTACATTGGGTAAACTTATGCCGGCTTTTTACGCACATGGAGTATCAGAACATGTGAATGCATGTTACAAAGGTTTTTCAGCTGCACTGATAATCTCCAATATTATTTCAAGTGCTGAATGCAATCCTGTTCTTGCAGACCCGTTTGAAGAATTTTGTGAAACCTCATGGATATGTCTTGAAGCCAAAACAATGCATGATAAGTATAGTGTTACCATTCCAGACAGAGCATATGCATATTTCAATTGTTTCGTCACGAACGATACTCCGGAAACGCTACTCTCAAAAATGAAAATTATTGCTGGTAGTGCAATAAAAAACAGCTCTGAACAACTTGCGGTTTCATGCAGGAAACTCCGATCCCTAGGATATAGAGGTGCTGAGTTTAGAATACCGTCAGTTGCTGTAATGACACTTTTCGAACTTGAAAAAATTGCCAGAAGTAAGACAGGTAAAAATTTTGATGCTATTATGAAAAAGTTCATAAATTTGTTGCCAGCAGGTGATATGCGAGTACGTGGTCTGAAAATAGTTGATAAACTTGCAGTAATGTCAGAAATTAAAGACCCGTATGTTGTATGTTTCTTTCTGCCTCCGTGGCTTCCAGCAAGAAGTGATTACAGCGGAGAGCTACGTGACAACAGTGTTGTTAGAGCAGCCAGAAATCTTATATGCACAGCAAAAGAAAAATATGCTGTGGAACTTAAAGAGGTGGGCTGGTTTGCAGGACTCTGTGATTTAAGCTATGTAGGAGGCAGAGTGTCACAAAATGATGCTGACAGTTATAAAAAAAGTCTTCCTGGTGGAGACAGAATTTATGCTATGCCACTTGATGCTATGATGCAGCTTGGTATGCCTGTCGTAAATTTAGGTCCCTCTGGTGAAAATCCGCATCGCAATGATGAATATCTCAATTTGCATTATTCCCTTGATATCCTGCCGCAGCTGATGAAAGAATTTGTTTCTGAACTCTCAAAAGAAGTAAAGTAACAGAGTATGGACAAGAAACGGAAATAACGATAAAGGAGCAGATATTTTATGTTGGATGATGAGGTTCGAATACGTCTGGCAATCACTGAAGATTCTGAGAAATTAAGTGATATTGCATGGCAGTCAAAAAAATATTCCGGGGTTGATTCTAACAGACTGAATGAATTAAGAGAAATTCTTGATATTAAGCCCTCTCTTATTGAAAACAATATTGCGTATGTTGCTGAAAACATAGAAACAGAAGAAATACTCGGTTTCTATGTTTTAGAAAGTAGTGCAGATAAATACTGGTTGCGTTATCTGTGTGTCGTGCCAGATTATATGGGTGCTGGAATAGGGGAGATGCTTTTTCTTAGTGCCTGTGAAATGGCAGAAGAAGTCGGCGCGGAAGAATTGCAGATACTTTGCGATGAAACTACAGAAGAATTCTATATAAATATGGGTGCTGAGCCGTGTGGTCAATCTTTGTTGCAAATATGTGGAAAATCTCATGTCTTCCAACAGCTGCAACTTTTGCTAGTCAATGATTAATTATTAATGTTTTCTAGTGGAACATTTTGGGCGTAAGGTTATGGAAATTGCAAAATTTATCGATCATACCAATCTTAAACCTAATGCAACAGAGCAGGATATTAGACAACTTTGCGCGGAAGCCAAACAATATGGTTTTGCCGCAGTATGTGTGACTCCATGTAATGTTCCGCTTGCGTCTAAGTTTCTTAAAGACAGTGGGGTAAAGGTTTGTGCAGTATGTGGATTTCCGCTTGGTGCCAATACAACAGAAACTAAAACTTTTGAGGCGGCAAAAGCCTGTACTGATGGTGCAGAAGAAATAGATATGGTAATAAATATTGGTAAACTTAAAGACGCTGATGTCGAATATGTGCTCAATGATATTAAAGCTGTTAAAAGGGTGTTGCACGGTATCGTACTTAAGGTTATTCTTGAAACTAGCCTGTTGACACGTGAAGAAAAAATCCTTGCGTGCAAGATAATTAAAGAAGCTGGCGCAGATTTTGCGAAAACCTCTACGGGGTTTTCTATTGCAGGGGCAACGGTCGAAGATGTTGTACTTATGAGAGAAATTCTAGGCAAAAATTTCGGTATAAAGGCTGCAGGCGGAATACACGATAGAGCGTTTGCGGAAAAGCTCATAAACGCAGGTGCAACACGTATTGGATCATCTAAATCAATTGAAATCTGTAGAAAATGAAATAATACTTGGGCTTTCTGTAGTTTTAAAATTGTGCGAATTGGCATGAAAATTATGTAAATAGTGTACTATACGCCATATTTGCATTTTATACTTGAAATTGTCAGACTATTGTGTATAATTATTGGCTATAAAGTTTAAAAGTGCAACGAATGTCGTCATAATCATAAGTTGTAATTGTCAGACAATTCGGATGATATAGCGGAAGGAAGAGTTATATTGACAGAAACTGTTAAAACAATAAGTGAGAATAACGAAAAAATTGATGTTGGCAAGCTGATGAGAAAATTTGATACAGAGTCTCGTTTCCGTGTGCCTGCGGGTTGGGCGGCTCTCTTGATAACAGTAATAGCAGTAGCAATGTCCTGTTTCCATTTCTACACATCAGGTTTTGGTCAGCTTATAGCGCAGAAACAGGGAGCAATGCACATTGCGTTTACGCTTGCGCTTGTATTTATGCTTTATCCTGCCAGCCAGAAGCATTGCAGTCATGAAAAAATAGCCTGGTATGATTATGTTTTTGCCGCAATAGCGGCAGCTTCAGCACTTTATATAGTCTTTTTCTTTGAAGATATATCGCTTCGGGCTGGAATGCCGTCAACACTTGACCTTGTTATGGGATTTCTGTTTATAATTGCTCTTCTTGAGGCAACTCGCAGAGTTTCCAATCCCATTCTCCCTGCACTTGCAATTATCGCAATTCTCTACTGCTGTTTTGGCAAATATATGCCCATACTTCTTCAGCACAGAGGCTTTTCCATAAAACGCATTGTTAATCATATGTATCTTGGAACCGAAGGTATTTTTGGTATGCCGTTGCAGGTTTCTTCAACATTTGTATTTATGTTTATTCTTTTTGGTGCGGTGCTTGAGAAAACCGGACTTGGAAAATTTATAATCGACCTTTCCATGGCACTAGCAGGCTGGTCTGCCGGAGGACCTGCAAAAGTTGCTGTTGTAAGTTCAGGCTTGATGGGAACTGTATCCGGTTCTTCTGTTGCCAATGTCTGCACAACCGGAATGTTCACTATTCCCCTCATGAAAAGTGTAGGTTATGAACCACAGTTCGCAGGTGCGGTAGAAGCAGTTGCATCTACCGGAGGACAGATAATGCCACCTGTTATGGGGGCAGGGGCATTTATTATGGCAGAGCTTTTGGGGGTTCCCTATCTTGAAGTAGCTTTAGCAGCTACTGTTCCTGCACTCCTTTATTATTTTGCCGTTATGGTGCAGGTGCATTTTGAAGCCTCTCGTCTTGGGCTTAAAGGAATTCCGCTTTCGCAGCTTCCGTCTGTATGGAGACTGCTGAAGAAAAAAGGATTCCTTCTTCTTCCGCTAGTTGCAATAATTTATCTTCTTGTCGTCGGCTATACACCTCTTATGGCAGCGTTCTGGGGGATTATTATAAGTTTTGCCCTTTCATGGCTCAGTAAGGATACAAGGCTTACCCCTGCACGTCTTAAAGAGGCATTTGAAAGCGGAGCCAGAGGTTCGATCAGTGTCGCATGTGCATGTGCTACTGTAGGCATAATAGTTGGCATGAGTACACTTACCGGTCTTGCACTCAGGATTGCCAATACAATAGTTTCACTTGCAGACGGAAGCCTACTTCTCACGCTGATCTTCACAATGATAACTAGCATTATTTTGGGCACAGGTCTTCCTACTACTGCAAACTTTATTATTACCAGCGCAATGGCTGCTCCAGCCCTTTTACAACTTGGAATACCGGCAAAAGCTGCATATATGTTTGTGTTCTACTTTGGAATTGCAGCTGACCTGACACCTCCTGTAGCTCTGGCTGCTTATGCAGGTGCAGGAATAGCGAATTCAGAGCCTATGAAAACAGGACTTACAGCATTCAAACTTGCACTTGCAGGTTTTATAGTTCCATTTGTATATGTTTACAATCCGATGCTTCTCTTCATTGATGCGGAATGCCTGCCGACAATTCAGGCTGTTGTGTCTGCGCTTGTAGGAGTATTTCTTCTTGCAATGGCAACGATTGGCTACTATAAAACACAACTTTCATGGTTGTTGCGCGCAGTGGCTCTGGCAGGGGCAATGCTTCTAATGATACCAGGTACCAAAACAGATATACCGGGAATTGCTGTGCTTGTATTTATCTATGTTTATCAAAGTTACAAGGCAAAAACTGCTTCAGCAGTTTAAAATATAAAGTAATTTTTACGGGAGGAAAGAAACATGAAAAGCAAAAAAGGTTTAATAGCAGTAGTGGCAGTTGCAGTAATTGTTCTTGTAGTTATCTTCTGTAACCTTAAAGGTTCTGACAAAAATGCGGTATCAGGTCCTGTAAGTCTTTCTATTGCCACAGGTGGTACCAGTGGCACTTATTATGCTGTAGGCGGGGCACTAGCGAAAGCCGTTTCAAAAGAAGGTAAAATTCAGGCTACGGCAGAAACTGGCAATGCATCGATTGCCAATGCAAATCTTGTCGATGGTGGTGAAATAGAGATCGCTTTTGTACAAAACGATATTGCGGCATGGGGTGCAAACGGAGAACTTATGTTTAAAGATAAACCGCTTAAAAATATTCGCGCCGTTGCATCGCTTTATCCTGAACATATTCAGTTTATAATTGCCAAAAATACAGGCATTAAAACAGTTGATGACCTTAAGGGTAAACGGGTTGGTACTGGCGCACCTGGTTCAGGAACCGAAGGTGATGTCCATGCGATACTTGATGTAGCTGGAATTAATATTAAAGACTTAAAGGCTGACCCGCTTGATTTTGCACAGACTTCAGCACGGTTTAAAGATAACCAAATAGAAGCTGGTCTTGTTGTAGCTGGTTATCCTACAGCTTCAATTATGGACCTTACAACAGCGAAGGATGTTGACCTCCTGAGTTTTGACCAGAATTTCCTTGCTAAACTCAGTAAAAAATACCCGTTCTTCATTGCAAGCAAGGTACCTGCCGGTACATATAAAGGTATAGACCATGACACAAATACACCTGCAGTTATGGCTATCCTAATTGCAAATGCTGACGTTGCGGAAGATACAATCTATAATTTCCTTGATGCTATGTACAAAAATCTCGAAGACATAGCAGCTGTTCATCAGAAGGGTAAGGAAATTAAAATTGAAACAGCAATGGAAGGTATCTCAATTCCTCTCCATCCTGGTGCAGAGAAATTCTTTACAGAAAAAGGCATTCTTAAAAAATAATTGTTAGTTTTGCAAATATGTTCATAAAATTAAACTCCGGGAATTTTAATGTTCCCGGAGTTTTAAGTTATAATTGCAGTACAGAGGTGAAACTGATGGCGATGATGCTTAACGTGCTTTCCGGAACAACTTTGCTTATGTTTGTAATGTTTCTGGCAGCTAACGGAGATTTTCGGATAATGATGGAAACATTTTGCGGTAGAAAATTGACTGTGTGGGCTTTGCTGCTGTTGCTGCCTGTGTTTCTCTTTATTCCTGCCGGAATGTTTGCTTCATTTGTCAATTTAAGCGGGTCTGTTGTTCTTGTATGTTGCTTTATGCTTATTTCTCGTTTTGTATACGGCAATAGAATGATAACAGTTGATACTGTTGTAGTGACAGGTGCTTTGACATGTATATCTTTGCTGCTTTGTGTTGCACAAAAATTTGGTTTTCCTGGTACAGTATACAGTCTTGATGTTTTGTCATCTGTTTCAGTGTGGAGGAATCTTCCTTGGTATGTAATATTTTTGGTGGTTATAACTGATATACTATTTGTTGCATCTGCTATATTGTGCGTAAAAAACAATATAAACGATTTATATACAAGGCTTTTTGTTATTGCATGCTGTTCAATTGCCGTAAGTTACAGTATCCCATTTAATGTATTGACTCAGGAAATAGAGATAGACTATAGACTGTACATAGCTGGATTTGTATGTTTCTGGACGATTGTATTCGGTCTAAAAAAACTTATCTTTCTTATTGCATCTTATAAGGCTTGATATTGTTAGAAAAATATATATTCTGATAAATATATGGTTTATGTATCACTTTGAGCACAAGCCGCCTGTCAGGGAGTTTTTTATAAAGAGGTATTATCCTAAATGGAGCGAGGCATATTGTATTTCTTCCAAAAATTTCGTTACCTGAACGCAGATTAATTGTATCTGCAGCAATACGTCCGCCTCGAAATATAAGTCTGCCTGAGCGGTCTGTGTGAAAATGCATATATTTCGGTAGGACAGATGGCATTCCCGCATTGGAAGAACGGACACATTCTTCCCATGACCAGAGTTTACCGTTAGCTATTCTGTATTCATCTTCAACCTGGGTTTTTTCTACAGAGTGCAGGTAACTGGTTTTAAGTATATGCCCGTGCTTTAGTTGAACAGAACAGAGTAATTCGCTATTGTCATAAATTTCCAACAAGTCTGTGTTCCATCCGACTAAAGACAACAATAGTAAAGTGCATAAAAGCACTAATTTCGCTGTTATCTTGAAAAAATAGCAATTACAGATTGAATCAGAAGGTTTTATGTAATGCACCGTACTGCTCCATCAATATCATATTTTTGCAAAATGTATTATAATTATATACGTCTGGTGTGCATTAATTCAAGTGTCAGACCAAGATTGGCGGTGAAGTATTGAAGGATTACATTGTCGAAAAGCTAAAAGAACTTGTTCAGGAATATGGTGTCGCAATTCTTGGAGACCCTGACAGGTTATCTCAGTTTTTAGAAGGAGATACTTCTGAAAAAAACGAAAATGAAATATTTAACTTAACGTTTGCCCTGCATTCGATAATCCGTTCAGGATGGACTCCGCATGCCGAACATAATGATGTAAAACGTAATTTATATATTAAAAGACTTCATGAAGATTTGGCTTACAATGAAAAAGATGCTGCTGATTTTATTAATGCACTGGATATGGTAATTAGTCAGAATGGTTTTGCAGACACAGAAACAGATGCCATTGTTGCTCATCCAGGAAATCTTCGTAGAATTTCAGGCGGAATAGCAAATAACCCGCGTACCGGAGGTTTTAGAAAAAAAGCTTTATATAACGGGATTATTCTGTTTGCCGCGTTTCTTGCCATAATTCTGCTTTTTTCACAAATTGCAAGGCAGAATATGCCTGAAAGCAACGAATTTAGGATAGCGTTTTTTGCACCGCTGTCAGGTGATGTTTCACAATACTGGCACAGGCAGCTTAAGGCAGCGCAACTCGCAGTTGAACGAGTTAATAGTGAAGGCGGTGTACGTGGTTTTAAACTGAAACTTATCGGATATGATGTTCCCGATGATCCGCAAAAAGTTGCGAAAACGGTCGAAAAAATAATGAAAGACAAAAATCTCCTTGTTATGTTGACGGGGTTGTCTGGTAAAAGCGCGAAAAAATTGGCCGAACTTGCTGACAGAATGGAAATACCGCTGTTGCTTTCATGTCCTGAACTTACTAAGGATTGTGTAACAGATGAGGCAGAAAAACCGTATCTGTATTCCTTCAGGATTTCAAATATTCCGGCTGAGACCGCACAACTTATGGCATACTATGCCAAGAAAGGTCTTGGCGCAAGAAAAGTTGCACTTTACTATAATGAAAATGACAAATATTCTGTTGAAGCTTGTGAGGAACTTCAAAAACGTCTTAATAAATATTCATGCAGAATTGTGGCAGCTCTTAGTTACACAAATCAAGATGCAGATTATACGCTTGCTTTAAAGACAATTAAAGCTGCAAAAGTTGATGTGCTTATTCTTCCCGGTAATACAAAGTATATATCAAACATGCTGCAACAAGCTAAAACTGTCGATTTTAACGGTAAAATTCTTGGGGCTAATTTTTATCAGGATAAAGATGTAAATCCTGAGGAATGTATTGAAAACAGTTGGTGGATTAACAGGCTTGAACGAAATGATCCTCAGATTATGTCTGTCCTGAAGGCCTACAAGCAACTTTATAATGAAGCATGTCCTTCCGCCGAGATAGAAAGTGCTATGCTGATGTATGACAGTGTGCGTTGGATAGCAGCAGCGTTTTACAGAGCTCCAGGCTACAGAGGAGAAGCAGTAAGACACGGTCTGCTTTCAACAAGAAATCTTGCGCTGACGCATGCTACAGTTACAACGGACCCGCGGACACACGGACCTTTGGATAAAGCATGTGCACTTGTTAAAACTTCCGGATGTAAGGGTATTTTTCAGCGCAGACTTTCGTTAAAAACTGATCTATAATTTTATTAGCGTAGCTATCGTGGAGTTGATTATAATGCTTGATTTACTGAAACCTGACTTGAGAATCGAACAGCAGATTGCATCTGTATGGACAGATGAAACCGCAGACGCAATTTGGTGGCAGGGTGAGTGGTGGAGTTACGGAAAACTTAATGCTCTTGCGCTCGATTGTGAGAAAAAATTACGTGATAGCGGACTTCGCAAGGGGGAGAGAGTTGCGCTTCTCCTGCCGAATTCACCAATTGTTTTTGCAATTGCGTTTGCCGTATGGCGTATTGGCGGTACTATCGCGCCTCTTAACGGCAGAATGAATCCTGTGTATTTACAGGAAACAATTAAACTGCTTGATGTGAGTGCTGTTTTTGTAGTTGCTTCTGCTGTAACAAAAAAAGAGACAATGGAAACTGAAATAGGACTGCCTATTATTCCGACACTTCTAGATGTAAAACTTCCTGATGGAATTATTACAAAACGTGCAGCAGAAAGAGATGATGGCAGTATTGCGGTAATTTTCTCAACGTCTGGCACCACAGGGCTTCCAAAAGCTGTGCCTTGCAGTCATTCCAATATTCTTGCAGATATCAGCGATATGCCTGAAATAGTACCAGACATTTTTAATTCTGAGAAGACTATTCTCCTGAATGCGCTTCCTAATTTTCACACCTTCGGTAGCAATATAAGCGGTTTTCTGCCGTTTGTTGCAGGATTGCGTCAAGCTGTTGTGTCTAACTTTATTCCTGTTGACAATACGATAGAAACAATCAAAAAATCCGGAGCAAACACGCTCATAGTTGTTCCGACTCTGCTGAACTTCCTTCTCGGTGAACTTGCAAGACGTGAAGAAAAACTTAATGGTATACGTTATATAATTTCCGGCGGAGAGAGGCTTAATCCGCAGTTGGAAGACCGTTGTAGGAAATATCTTAGTGTTGGCGTATGTGAAGGCTATGGACTTACAGAATGCAGTCCTGTTGTTGCGGTAAATCCGCCGGATGCCGGTAAACGTCTTGGAACAGTAGGGGCTGCATTAAAACATTTTGAGACACAGCTTCGTGATATAGAAGGAAATATCACTGATTCAGCGGAGGGTGTGCTTTGGCTGAAGGGACCTGCGGTTGTAAAAAAATATTTCCGTGATGTAAAAAATTCCAATGAACGCTTTAAAAACGGATGGTTCAATACAGGAGACGTCGTTCGCATCGATAAAGACGGTTATATCACGATTATCGACCGTGCTACGGATATAATTATTGTAGGTGGTTTTAATGTATATCCACAGGAGGTTGAGGCAGTGCTGCTGGAACACCCTGCCGTTCATGCCGCTATATGTGTTGGTGAAGCCAATCGCTTTGCCGGTGAGATTGTAAAAGCGTTTATCATCCCAGAGAAGAACGTTCCTGTTACAGGAAAGGAACTGCAGGAATACTGTAAAGAAAAACTTGCACACTACAAGGTGCCTCGCAAAATTGGCTTTGTAAAGGAATTCCCGATGTCACAGACCGGAAAGGTGCTCAGAAGAGAGTTGCGTGCGCAAAAGATTGAGAACAAAGAAATTCCGGAAATTAAACTTGATGCCGTAAACCGTCTGGAATCGATATTTATCTCTGCTTGGAAAGACAGAGAAAATGATGACTGTGTATGGTGGAATGGAGAATGGATGAGTTGGAATCAGCTCAGTGCCCTTGTGGATGCCTGTGAACTGAGACTGAAAAATGCGGGTTTTACAATGGGGCAACGCATTGCAATGCTGCTGCCGAACTCACCTGCGGCAATAGCACTTTCGATTGCTTGTTGGAGACTTGGTGGTGCGGTTGCACCACTGAATGCAAGAGCAGGAGTTTCAAATCTTCTCAGCACAATTGAAATGCTTGATGTTCATACGCTTGTTGTTTCCTGTGACGGAAAGAAACGTGCTGAGGAAGCAGGGCTTAAAACGGATTTTCCGATAGTCGAAATTGACCCTGTTAGAGGTTTTACTGAAGATTGGACAGGAAGAAAAGGACTTTCTGACAGTGTTGACACGGCAGTAATTTTCTCAACATCAGGCACGTCAGGTTTACCTAAAGCAGTTCCTTGCACACATGCAAATTTGCTTGACAATGTGAACTGTATTCCTGAGCACATAATAGGACTTCTTGAGCCGGATAAATCTATTTTCCTTAATGTGCTTCCAAACTTCCATACATTCGGATTCGGCTGTGCGCAGACACTGCCTCTTATGAACGGTGTCAGACAGGTGGTTGTTCCCAGTTTCGTGCCTGTTGCCAATACTATTGAAGCTATTCAGAAGTCAGGCGCGAACGAAATTATAGCTGTTCCGACAATTTTGGCATTTCTGCTTGGTGCGCTTGAAAAAGCAGACATAAAACTTTCTGCACGCCACGTTGTTTCTGGTGGCGATAAACTTAATATCAAACTTGACGAACGTTGCAAAAAACACCTTGGTATAGGCATACTCGAAGGCTACGGACTTACAGAATGTTCGCCTGTCGTTGCAGTCAGCAGGAGTGAAGAGACAAAACATCTTGGCAAGGTAGGAGAATTTTTGAAAAGCTATCATTTTGAAGTACGTGACAGAGATGGTGCAAAACTTAATTTGCATGACGAAGGCGTACTCTGGGTTAAAGGCGATTCGGTTGTGAAATCGTATTTTAGAGACACTGTAAATACTAGAGAACGTTTTAAAGACGGTTGGTTTAATACGGGTGATGTCGTACGCATTGACGAAGACGGTTTTATACAAGTAGTTGACCGTGCCACTGACATAATTATTGTCAGCGGTTTCAATGTTTATCCGCAGGAGGTTGAGCATGTTCTCTGTGAGCATCCTGCAGTACAGTCAGCAGTATGCGTTGGTGAAAAAAATAACGTTACAGGTGAACTCGTAAAAGCCTTTGTTATTCTCAAGACTGGTGAAAATGTCACAGACAGGCAACTTATGACGTACTGCAAAGAACGTCTTGCACACTACAAAGTTCCGCGAAAAATAGGTTTTGTGACGGAATATCCAGTTTCTCCGACAGGAAAAATTCTTCGCAGGGAACTGCGGAAAATGAAAACAGAAAAAAAACAGGATTAAAAGCACAATAAAAGTTGTTGCCGATGCTGTGCCGTGAGTGATAAAATAGCAAGGCAAAAGCAACAGTTGTTGCAATATCAAAGGGGGAAAAGCAGTATGAGCAGCAAGAAAAAAGAAGGATTTAACTTTAACCCGTTCATAGTAATGGGCATAATGGTTCTTCTCTGCACAATCGCGTCCTGGTTGGTAACACCTGGCGCGTATGACAGAGAACTCGTCAACGGTATCAATAAGGTTATAGCAACAAGTTATCACTCAGTTGAACGCACGCCGGTTGGCTTCCTTGATATGTTCGCGGCGATTCCTGCCGGCTTGAACGGCGCTGCGCTTATGATGTTCGTTGTTATGCTTGTCGGCGGAACTGTTGAAATTTACAAACGCACCGGAATTATGGGCGCAGGCATCAACAGCCTGCTTCACCTCTCAAAACGCATCGGCGGAGCCGCAATTATCGCGATTATCACAATAGCGTTCTTCATCATCGGCGGCGTTGTCGGTTGGTCAGAACAGATTATCCCGTTTGTCCCCATCGTAGTTTCGCTCGCGATTTCTCTCGGCTATGACTCACTTGTCGGTATCACAGCCTCAGGTCTTTCATGCCTCATCGCGTTTGCCGTTGCTCCGTTCAACCTCTTTACCGTCGGTACGGCACACACAATCGCTGAACTTCCGATGTTCTCTGGCTGGCAGCTTCGTGTAGCAACAGATCTTGTAATCTGCGCGCTTTGGCTGTTCTGGCTGATCCGCTATGCAAACAAAATCAAAAAAGACCCGTCACAGAGTCTTATGAAAGATTATGACACAAGCTCGCTTGTTATTCCGACAGACGAAAACAACAAACTTGACGGTGTCAAAACCCTTTCGCTTCTCGTTCTCGCGGTTTCCTTCGGTATCGTTGTTTACGGCGCTCTCAACCTCAAATGGAGCTGGCCGCAGATCGGCGCAGTGTTTATGATTTGCGGATTTATCACGGCAGCGCTTAATAAACTTTCACCGACAGAAACAGTAAACTGCATTCTTGACGGTATGCGCGGAGCAATGGAAGGCGCGCTCATCATCGGTGCCGCCCGCGCAGTTCAGGTTGTTCTTACAAACGGCGGACTTGTTGACCCTCTCGTTCACTGGATGTCAACATTTATGCAGGGGTCGACGGCATATATTTCAACCTGCATCATGTTTGTTGCCAACTTCTTCATCAACGCGCTCATTCCGTCAGGCTCAGGTCAGGCTATGGCAGTTATGCCGCTTATGGTTCCTCTTGCAGACCTTCTCCATATAACACGTCAGACGGCGACGCTCGCGTTCCAGTTCGGCGACGGTATTTCCAATACTCTTTGGTTCACCAACGGAACCCTCCTTATCTACTGTGCGCTGGGCAAAGTTCCTCTTAAAGTTTGGTATAAATTCATACTCCCACTTCAGGGAATTTATTTCCTTCTTGAATTCGGAGTTCTCTATATCGCAGTAGCAACAGGATATGGTCCGTTCTAAATTTTAATCGAAACAATAACTCAAAAGCCATGTGCTGCGGCGCATGGCTTTTGTTTCAGAAAGGAAGATTCAGTTATGTTTAACGCAATGAAAGAGGTGCAGAACAACAGAGACTACGCAACAGCTCTCAGAAGATACTTCCATCAGCATCCGGAGCTCAGTTGGAAAGAATTTGAAACGGCGAAAAAAATCCGAGAAGAGCTCACTTCATACGGAATTCCCTGGACTGCAGTTGCGGAGACAGGAACGATAGCAACGCTTCAGGGGGCTGCAGATATGCCTGTAATAGGACTTCGCTGTGACATAGACGCGCTACCGATACAGGAAGTAAAAGACCTGTCATATAAATCGCAGAACGACGGCGTGATGCATGCCTGCGGACATGACTCTCACATTACGATGCTTCTCACGGCGGCGAAAATACTTGCAGAACACCGGGACGAACTGAAATGCACTGTCAAATTTATATTCCAGCCTGCGGAAGAAACGATGACAAACGGCGCAATAAAAATGCTTGAGTCAGGTCTTGTTGATGACCTTGATACAGTGGCGGGAATTCATATCTTTCCGTACATTCAAGCAGGCAAAATTTCGGTAGAGGCTGGTCCGCGCTACACTGCGGCGGGTTTTATGAGAATAAAAATCAAGGGAGTCGGAGGACACGGAGCATGGCCGAATCTTGCGGTAGACCCTATATATGTCGGCTCAAAAGTTATAGATGCGCTGCAGAGCATCACAAGCCGCGAAACAGATCCAAATGAAACAGTGATAGTCAGTGTATGCACTTTCCACGCTGGAACACTGCCGAACGTAATACCCGAAACAGCTGAACTTTCAGGAACAGTTCGCACCTTTAATTCTGAACTTGCCGCGAAACTACCTGAAATGATTGAGCGCGTAATCAGGAACACAACGGCGGCGTACCGTGCGGACTACGAATTTGACTACTATACAAACATTCCTGCAACGGTCAACGACGCGCGCTGCAGCAAAATAGCGGAAAAATCAGTACGCTCCATACTTGGAGATGAAGGACTCACAGAATATTACAAGTCCCCAGGTGGCGAAGACTTCGCGTATTTCCTTAACCGCTTCCCCGGAGTTTATGCCTTTGTCGGCTGCAGAAACGAAGAAAAAGACTGCGTCTATGCGCTTCACCACGACCATTTTGACCTTGACGAAGAAGGAATGCTCAACGGTGCCGCTTTCTATATCCAGTATCTGCTTGACGCGCAGGAAGAAAAATGGAAATAAGATACAGAGGTTAATTGACAGAAACAGTTTAAAAAATCGTAACAAATACCGTCCTTAAGGACGGTATTTGTTTATACAAACGCCGAGAAGCGTATTATACGCAGCCATAGTTACAATAAAATATCAATTGTAGTAGGTGATGAGCGCAAAAGAAGAATACATCTTGGGCGAGAGTACATCTTTGTATCTAAAAAATCTTCTCATTGTAATCGTACAGAATTTCGCAGATGTCGGTAATTTTCAACTTGTTTGATACGCCGAAAATTACGATTGAATCACGTCTGCTGCGCGGATTCAAAGGTGCAAGGTTTGCTATTTTGAGCAGAGTCTGTGTTTCACAAAGGTCGAGCTGCATACCGATCGCAATCGAAAGCAAAATATCACGCGTTGCAGTACGGGTACCCTGAAAAACTTTGTAAACATAGTCACCACGCCCTGAACGATTTGCAATATCTGTTATGTGTAGTTTTTTCTGTTCAAGCAGCCTGTTAAGATACCCCGAAACGGTCTCATTTTGAAAATCCTTTTCATGCTGTTGGATAAATTTATCCAAATCAGCGGTTTGTGTAATCTGATTTAGCAGTTCCTCGGTAACTTTTGCCATCGTAAAAACCCCTTTAATGGTAAAATGATATAAATAATATAACACGTTCGGACGTATCAGGGGTGGACTCATTGTCCAAAAATACAGAAAATTACAGAAAGTCACTATATCTTTCAACAAAAGTGCTGAGCAGCAGGCAGGAATGTACTATTGAAAAGGTTGTCAATTCCTTTGACGGCAGAGTTTACGTACGCCGCACATATAAAGAGGACAAAACGGAAATCTTCCGCATACTTTCTGAAATAAACAGTCCGTATCTTCCTGAAATTATCGAAATTTTCGGCGGTGACGAAGAAACTGTTGTCATTGAAAAACATATCGAAGGCGATACCCTTGCAGCTCTTATCGCAGACAAAAAACTTACCAAAAACATGGCAAAAAGCTGCGCACGACAGTTGCTTTCAGCACTTTTCGCAATACAGGAAAGAGAAATAGTCCATCGCGACATCAAACCGGAGAACATAATGCTTTCTGACGGAAAACTCACGCTTATCGACTTCGGCATAGCAAGAATATACAAAGAAAACGAAACACATGACACAAAACATCTTGGCACAGAAGGTTACGCAGCGCCTGAGCAGTACGGTTTCAGTCAGTCTGACAAACGTACAGACATATATTCCGCCGGAAAAACGATACTAAAAATGTGCGAGGCAGCAAATATTTCCGGCAGAACAAAGAAAACCGCCCAGCGCTGTGCGCAGTTTGATCCGCAGAACCGCTTTGAAACCGCATGCGACGCACTTAAATATCTTGAAAACATAAAAGGCAAATTTTGCATTGCAGCCTCATTCGGTCTTGTGATAGTTCTGCTTGCGCTGTTGTTTGTGTATTACCCTGTGAAATCGGCAAAAACTGAATCTGTTTCTATGGAAACTGAAGAAATTCAGCAAACGCAGATTGAAAGTTCAGCACATGACAAAAAAGAAACAAAAAAATATGAAAAAACTGAAAAACCAGTCAAAGTAACAAGACGTGAAAAAACAGTGACAGTACAAGAAAACGACAGTCCAACGGAACCGGAAACAAAAATACAAACTGAAACAGCTCTGCAAAAAGCAGAAACTGTTGTTGAGGAAGACAGAGAGAACGCAGATGAAGTTGCATTAAACGGTATGGAAAAAATGCTGAACGGTGACGGTGAAAATATGCTGCTGTCGTATAAAGGTGAAATGAAAAACAGCGCGTCTAAAGTGATAGATTTCGGAAAAGGGAACAACAGAAAAATCTCGGCGCAAATCAGTACCCGCAGACTGTTGTTTAATATCGGAAATCAGCCGCTTGTAATACCTTTCAACAGATACATTGAACTTTATAACAGTGATACCGCTGTTATCGATGCCGGCGTTAAATTCTGCGACCTTGACGGGGACGGGGTAAAAGAAATATTCGCCGCTGTATGTTCGCGTCACGGCTATTGCGTGGAACAGACCGCGCTGTGGTTTGCAAAACAGATAGACGATAAATTTGTACTCTGCGACGCGCCGCTGAACTGCAACAGTGCAGGAGTTTTCACGCTTCTTCCAAAATTCAAGATATTGTCTGATGACTGCACCGGAGATGCTTATCGTATAAACGGGACGAAATTTGAAAAGGTAAAATAAACAAGTACAAATTCTACGAACAAAAAATCCGCTCTTGGTCTGTCTGTGAGCGGATTTTGAATGCGGTATTGTCATGCGTGGAATACTTGACTGACCCTTTGCGTAGTTGAAAAACTTATATTTCCTCGCAGTTTTGAGCGTGGTATAAAATGATCGACCATTATAGTTCATTCGGTCAGTATACATCCACAGTAAGCGCAGTGTCCGTTATATCGTTCCAGTAGTTTTTGCGCGCTTCAGGGTCCATTTGGATGCGCTTACTCCCATTCGATAATTTTGCCGGGGTTGAGTATGTTCTGTGGGTCAAAGGCAAGTTTGACACGCTTGATGAGTTCAATTTGTGCATTGTCAAGAAAATATTTCACGTAACTTTTTCGTTTGAGTCCTATGCCGTGTTCCCCTGACAAAGTGCCGCCGAGTGCCTTGGTGTCGGCGTAGATTTCTTTCTGTGCTTCGTGCAGACACTCATGCCAATTTTTTTGTGTGCCGCCTATGAGCGTGCAATGCATATTTCCGTCGCCGGCATGTCCGTAAACGGAGTATTCGAGCTGATATTTTTCGCAGGCCTTTTCTATTGACGCAAGAAGCTCCGAAACTTTATCCATTGGCACTACGAGGTCTTCTTTAACGTAATTTTCGCAAAGTTTCGCAATAGAGTCTGCTATGGTTTTTCTTGCTGTCCACAGCTGTGCTTTTTCTTCTTTTGTCGTTGCTGTGCTTGTTTTGTTCGCACCGTGTCTTACGGCGATGTCTGCAACGTTTTCGCAGTCATTTTCAAGCCGAGATTTATTGTTGTCTTCTAGCTGAATTATCAGCGCTGCGCCTGCGTTCAGCGCAGGTACTTCACGTTTAAGGTCACGCGACACAAATTTGAGAGAGTTTTTGTCCATAAATTCTATTGAAACAGGAATTAATCCTGCTTCTGCGATTATTTTTGGCACAAGCGCCATCGCAGTGTCCGCATTATCAAATTCTGCGAGTATGTCTGCAGAATATTTCGGCAGGGGAAGAAGCCGGAGCGTGGCTTTTGTGATTATTGCAAGTGTGCCTTCGGACCCTGCAAGAAGATGCACAAAATCAAGTCCTGTCACATCTTTTCTGCGTTTCCCGCCGAACTGCGTAACTGTTCCGTCTGCAAGCACAGCTTCCACTGCAAGTAGTTGAGCGCCTGTCGCGCCGTATTTAATAACCTTGTTGCCGCCGGCATTTTCAGCGATGTTACCTCCGATATATGACTTGTCTCCGCTGCACGGGTCACCGGCGTAAAGTAGATTATGCGCGTGCGCAAGTTTTACGATTTCATCTGTTATTACGCCGGCTTCAGCCGTTATGGTGAGATTTGCCTCGTCAAGCTCCATTATGCGGTTCATTTTCTCAAGGCTCAATATAATCCCGCCGTATGCAGGCACACAGCCGCCTGATAAGCCTGTTCCAGCGCCTCTGCAGGTAACAGGAATATTGTATTTTGACGCAAGTTTCATTACTGCCGAAACCTGCTGCGTATTTTCGGCGAATACAATAACGTCTCCGAGATATGTTTTGTCGTAAGAATTTGCCGGAACCTCATCGTGGGAGTATTCGGCAATTTTTTCAGTGTTAATTGAAACGGCGTTTTCTCCGAGTGCAGTCTTGAGTTCGCTGATAATGTCGCCTGTAATTTTGCCGTAGCTGTTCATGCTGATACCTCCATGATATTGTCCGGCAATATTTTAACATATTTTCTGAAGGTGCGGCGGAGGCAGCCTGTCGCAGTCCGTGTTATAATAATGCGGTAATATTGTGGGGAGAAATGTGATGAAATGTGATGTTCTAAAATCGAAAATTAAGGCACTCAGCGGCAGCGAATTTGTTTTTTACACGTTTGCAGTGATGTCTGTTTTTGTGAAATTTTGGTTTGCGGAGTTTGAAATTTCTGCCTGCTATACAAGGGCAGTTGATTCCGTTGCTGCTTCGTTAGGCTTTTTTGCTGCTTCCTTTGCGCTGCTATTTCTGCTGCCGCGAAAACTGAGAAAATATCTTGTAATTTTGTGGGACTTTGCTCTCACTGTGCTTGCTATTACCGATATACTTTTCATCCGCTATTATTCCGACCTTTTTTCTTTCATAAATTTAGGACTTTCGACTCAGGTGGGAGAAGTATCAGACTCTGTATTTGCCCTGTTCTGCCTGTCTGATCTATTGTATTTTGTCGATTTCCCGCTGCTTGTGCTGCTTGCGCGCAGGGCTGAATTTAATAAACTGACCGCTAAACGCGCTCTGCTGGTGCTTTTGACTATTCTCGCCGGATTTTTCTGTGTGTGGTACCGTTTTGAAAGCTACAACAAAGAGGTGCCTGGAGTTCTCAAGACAATGTGGGACAAACCTGCTGTGTGTAACAATGTCGGCGCCGTCGTGTATCATTTGAATGACGCAAAAAACACGCTTCGCGATACCTGCTTCAAGGGAAAAATCAGCGAAGAAGAGGCTGAAAAGATCAGGCACTGGTTTGAAAAACGTATTTCAAACAGCGGCAGTGAAATATATTTTGGAGTCGCAAAAGGCGCAAATCTGATAATAATTCAGGTTGAATCGCTGCAGAATTTTGTCGTTGGCAGAAAAATCAACGGCAAAGAAATTACACCGAATCTTAACCATTTCATAAAAGAAAGCTACTATTTTGACCACATCTACAATCAGACTGCTGCCGGAAACAGCGCAGACGCGGAATTTCTGGCAAACACCGGTTTTTATCCGGCGCAGTCAGGAGTTGCCTACATACGTTTTGCAAGAGATGATTTTGAGGCAATGCCGAAAATTCTTGCAGATAATGGCTACGAAACACTTGCTATGCACGGCGATCGACCTGGTTTTTGGAACAGACAGACGATATATCCGCGTCTTGGTTTCAGACATTTTGTGAGCAAAAATGAATTTGAACAAGACGAAATTATCGGGCTTGGCTTAAGCGACAGAAGTTTTTTCAGACAGTCCGCTGAAATTCTTTCAAAAACAAAGCAGCCGTTCTATGCGTTTCTGATAACGCTAACGAGCCATTATCCGTATGGCTGGAAAGAAATGCACGACCAGACAAAACTGAATACGGGAGAGTTTAAGGGACAGCTGCTTGGCGATTATCTTGTTTCAATGAAATATTTTGACAACTGTTTTGGTGAATTTATTGCGTCGCTCAAAAAAAACGGACTGCTTGAAAAAACTGTTGTCGTGGTTTACGGAGACCACACAGCCATACCACGTTGGGACAGGGCGTCGCTTTCGCGTCTGTTGAAGCGCGACCTTGAAAGCGCGCCAGCCTGGTGTTCAGAACAGACAGTGCCGCTTATAATCCGTACTCCGAACGCAAAGCTGTGTGGCAGAGGCTATCAGTCCGGCGGGCTTCTTGACGTGTCCAAAACAGTTATGACTCTGCTTGGAGCAGATTACAAATACACGCTGGGGCGCAACCTTTTTGACGGGAGCAGAGAAGAGCCTGTAATATTCAAAACAGGTGCCTACGTTTACGGCAGAAATTTCATTGAACCTTCACTTAAAGAGGTGCACAACCTGGACAGCGGCAAAAAACTTGATTACGCACGCTTTGACAAAATAACAGAATGGGCAAAAGAACATCATGATTGCGGAAACACTCTGCTTGAACATAATCTGCTGAAAAGAATTAAAAAATAATTTACAAACAGTGGAGTAGTGCTATAATCATCCTATTAGAATACTGCAATTAAAGGATAGAGGCGCAGTTGTCAAGAGTAACAGCGGTGTTAAAGGTACCGCAAAACCGTTGCCGTTGCGAAAGGGGCCGCTGCCGAAGGTAAAAAGTTGCGAACTTTGCCCGGGCAACCGGATAATATCCGTTTGACTGTCGCTGATGCGGAGAGCTATGAATTAATTGGAGCCCTGAATGCAGAAAGCATTCAATTTCGGTTAATCACAGCTGGTGCATGACATTGGCTGTTTTGTTTTGTATATTATTACAAATAAAGGGAGGCTAATACAATGAAAAAGAATCCGATATTCAGAGGTGTCGCGACTGCGCTTATCACCCCGCTTACAGATTACGGCATTGACCTTGATTCCTTCGGAAAGCTTATTGACTGGCAGATTGAACAGGGAATTAACGCGCTTGTAATTGCCGGAACTACCGGAGAGGGTTCCACACTTACAGACGAAGAGCATAGAACCGCAATAAAATTTGCCGTAGAACGCACCGCTGGCAGAGTTCCTGTCATTGCCGGTACAGGCTCTAACGACACTAATTATGCCATATCCCTCACAAAATTTGCCTGTGACGCAGGCGCAGATGCAATGCTTGTTGTCACTCCTTATTACAACAAGGCCACGCAGAAAGGACTTGTCACGATGTACAACGCCATTGCGGATGCTTCCACGAAACCGCTGGTGCTTTACAACGTCCCGTCACGCACAGGTGTAAACATCGAACCTGAAACATATATGAAACTTGCAGAGCATCCTAACATTGCTGCAATAAAAGAAGCTAACAGTAATATTTCAAAAATAGTTGAAACGGCGGCGCTTGTCGGAGATAAACTTGACATATATTCAGGCAACGATGATCAGATAGTGCCGATTATGTCTATGGGCGGTCTTGGAGTAATTTCAGTGCTTTCAAATATAGCTCCTGTTCAGACAACGGAAATATGCAAACGCTTTTTCAAAGGTGACGTAGCAGGCGCGGCAAAACTGCAGGGCGAAATGTTCCCGCTTATCAATGCGCTTTTCTGCGAAGTTAATCCGATACCTGTAAAAGCGGCTATGGCTGCTATGGGCTGGTGCCAGAACTATGTTAGGCTTCCGCTTACCCAGATGGAAGATAAACACTTTGAAAAAATGCTTGACATTATGCGCGGCATGGGACTTGTAAAATAAAATGAAACTAATAATCCATGGTTACACCGGCAGAATGGGGCAGGCTGTTGTTTCAATGGCACAACAGGGTTTCAGAGGCGCCGAAACAGCGGCAAAAGTCAGCCCTGACTGCGTGGAAGAAAAAAACGGCTGCTATACGGCACTTGAACATTTTGATGGTGAAGCGGACTGCATAATCGATTTTTCTAACCACACGGCAACAAAAGAACTGCTTGAATATGCCGTGAAACGTGAAATTCCTGTCATATTGGCAACCACGGGGCAGACAACGGAAGAAGTGGAAATGATAAACAAAG
Source organism: Synergistaceae bacterium (assembly GCA_045642025.1). GTDB lineage: Bacteria > Synergistota > Synergistia > Synergistales > Synergistaceae > Equadaptatus. Next base: position 15,304 of record JAZUIB010000040.1, on the reverse strand, counting down.
CCGCAGAAAAAATTGCGATTTTCCGTTCGGCAAACATGTCGATAGGCATTGCATTGCTTGCGAGCCTTGCGAAAAAAACTGCTGAAGCATTTCCCAATGCTGATATTGAGATTATTGAAACACACCACAATCAGAAACTGGACGTGCCGAGCGGCACAGCCTTGCTGCTTGGGCGCAAAATCAAAGAAGCGCGCAAAAATGCAGAACTTATCATCGGAAGACATGAAAACGGAAAACGCGCTAAGAACGAAATAGGCATACACTCAATACGCCTTGGCAATGAAATCGGAACTCATGAAATAATTATCTCGACAGGCAGTGAAACCATTACCTTAAAGCACAAAGCGGAAAACAGAGCGTTGTTTGCCGAAGGAGCACTGGCGGCAGCCGAATTTATCTGCGGCAAAACTGCAGGATTGTATGATATGAGAAATATTGTAGGATAAATATCTGAAAGCTAACGGCAGTCAGTTGTAAGGAGAAATAAATAAGAATGATTAAAGTAGCAAAATTCGGCGGCAGTTCGCTTGCCTCCGCAGAACAATTTAGGAAAGTCGGGGACATCATACAATATGACAAAGACAGGCGCTTTGTCATAGCCTCAGCTCCGGGTAAAAGAAACTCTGCAGACACCAAAGTCACAGATATGCTTTACAAATGCTGCGAACAGGCCCAGAGCGGAGAAAACTTTGAAGAAACACTTACGCAGATACACGAACGTTTTGCGGAAATAATCTCACAACTATGCATTGAATTTGACCTTGAAAGCGAATTTAACAATATACGCAAAAACTTATCAAAGCCGCAGAGAGACTACATGGCAAGCCGTGGAGAATATCTGAATTCAAAAATCCTTGCGTGTTATCTTGGCTTTGAGTTTATTGAAGTTGCAGACTGTGTGCTTTTTGACGAAAACGGAAAATATATGCAGGAAGAAAGCAATCTGCTAATAGCACAACGGCTCGCCGGAGTAAAATATGCTGTTATACCAGGCTTCTACGGTGCAAAAGCTGATGGTACGATAAAAACATTCTCGCGAGGCGGCAGCGACATAACAGGCTCAATAGTTGCACGCGCGGTGAAAGCTGATCTATACGAAAACTGGACAGATGTTTCCGGAGTTGCAGCGGCAGATCCGCGTATTGTTGAAAATCCGCGAATGATTGACTATATTACCTATCGTGAACTTCGAGAACTTTCCTACATGGGTGCGTCAGTGTTGCACGAAGATGCAGTATTCCCTGTCCGTAAAGAAGGAATACCGATAAACATACGCAACACCAACTGTCCCGAAGCAAAAGGAACAATGATAGTTTCAGCTGTGCCGCAGTACGCAAAACGGCATGTGGTAACAGGAATAGCCGGACGCAAAGGTTTCAGTACAGTATTTGTAGAAAAAGCTATGATGAATACGGAAACCGGTTTTGGCGCAGCGCTTTTGACAATTTTTGCTGATAACGGAGTTTCCTTTGAACATGCTCCGTCTGGAATTGACACAATGTCCGTTGTTGTAAACAGCGAAGATTTCAGCAAAACAAGAGAAAAAATAATCTCGGAAATACATACGCGGCTTAAGCCGGACAATGTTACTGCGGAAGACGGAATAGCGCTCATAGCTGTTGTAGGACACGGTATGGCATCAGCAAAAGGCATAGCCGCAAAAATATGCTCCGCTATAGCAAAATCTGATACAAACATCAGAATGATAGACCAGGGACCCAGCGAACTGAACATTATTTTCGGAATTGACGCGGAAAACTACGAAGCGGCAATCAAAGGAATATACGAAGAAATAAAAAACCTTGATTAACTGCGGGAAAATCCCGCAGTTTCTTTGTCAATTTGCGTGATAAGTTATATAATACTGCATTGATATGCAGACAGTAAGCCTGTTGGGGGAGGCAGACCATATGGAGCACAGCGAATTTTTCTACTATATAATTTGGATTTTGTGGTGGATTGTTCAATTCATCCTGTATCTTCTTATATTTCTTCTTACTGTTGACGGTATATATCAGATTATCGTAAGTCTTCGCGGTTTTGGACAGCAGAAGGCTATGCCTAGCGCAAAACGTTATCGCCGTTTCGCGGTGCTTGTTCCTGCCCATAATGAGGAACAGGTCATCGGGCCTCTTATGAAAAGTCTTGCAGAACAGAATTATCCGCAAAACTGCTATAAAGTCTTTGCTTCATGTGATAACTGCACAGACGGTACTGTTGAGGTAGTTCGGCAGAGCGGTGCTATTGCACTTGAACGGCATGATCTTGAACATAACGGGAAAACATGGAATGTTCGTTGGGCACTTACGCAGATTAACCTCTCAGAATTTGATGCCCTTATGATGTTTGATGCAGACAACCTTGCTGATACAAATTTTCTTATGTATATGAATGACTATATGGAACTTCACCCCGAAGCAGAAGCGATTCAAGGAGTGCTTGATGTTAAAAATCCAGATGACAACTGGCTTACACGCTCCTACGCGCTTGCCTACTGGTTCTCAAACCGTTTTTGGCAGCTTGCACGCGGTCTGTGGGGACTTTCCTGCACTTTAGGAGGTACAGGTCTTGTAATTCGTGCGGCAACACTTGAACGTATAGGCTGGAATCTTGAAAGCCTTACTGAAGACCTTGAAATGTCAACGCGTCTTATACTTTCAGGCAGCCGTGTACACTGGAACAATGCTGCGGTAATCTATGATGAAAAACCGCAGGATCTCAAAATTTCAATAAAACAAAGAACACGCTGGATGCAGGGACATTACTGGGTCTTCTGGCATTACGGGCGTGATGCACTAAGAGCCTTTATCAGCACAGGAAGACTCCAATATCTTGACCTTTTTCTTTATCTGCTTGCACCGGTCAAATCATGTCTCGGCGTTATTATCCTCTTTGCGGGTATGATATATACCCTTGTCAACAACCTCATTCTTTTCCCGACAATGTCAAGAGGAACGCCGCACGATACAGCGTCCTGGCTGTGGTTTTTCGCTTTTCCGATAGTCAGTATGATTGCATTCTGTATAATATGCACGATTATTGGACCTTCAATGCGTGAAAAGAAACTGAAACTCAGATACGTTAAAGATACATTTGCCTATTTCTGGTTCGGTCTCACTTGGATACCGCTGCTTTTCCGCGCGGCATTTCTTGCCAAAGACCAGAGTACATGGGTCAAAACGGAGCATACACGCGGAATTTCAGTTTCTGATGTGACAAAATAACGGTACACATATGATTTCTTCGCAGTTCGAACTTTTTACGAAGCGCCGTTTTCTGCCGATGTTTCTCACGCAGTTTCTGGCAGCTTTTAATGACAATCTGTTCAAAAACGCTCTTGTAATTCTTATTACCTACAGGCTTGCGGATGAGTACGGTGTAAACGGGCAGCTGCTTGTGACGGCTGTCGCAGGTCTGTTTGTTCTGCCGATGATTCTTTTTTCGGCATTTGCGGGGCAGCTGGCGGATAAATACGACAAAACAATTCTGATAAAAATTATTAAAGTCGCAGAAATAATAATTATGATTTTTGCTTCAATGGCTTTCTGTAGCAATAAAATGTGGTGTTTAATAATTCTGCTGTTCTTTATGGGCACTCATTCCGCTTTTTTTGGTCCCATCAAATACAGCATTCTCCCGCAGCATCTTAAAGAAGACGAACTGATTGCGGGTAACGGACTTGTCAGCGCCGGAACTTTTATAGCTATTTTGCTTGGGACAATTTCAGGCGGTCTGCTTGTACTTAGAAACGGCGGGAGTTTGTATATTTCCGCAGCGATTCTTGCAACAGCTTTTCTTGGCGCGGCAGCCAGCCTTTTTATTCCGCCGGCGCCTTCATCACAGCCTGATTTGAAACTCAACTGGAATATTTTTTCTGCTACATGGCAGATTATCAGACACACGAAGAAAAATAAAACAGTGTTCCGTTCCATTATAGGTATAAGTTGGTTTTGGTTTGTAGGTGCGGTGTTTCTTGCGCAGTGCCCGAATTTTGCGAAGAACATTGTAGGAGCGAATGAGCAGGTTTCCACGCTTTTCATAGTCATTTTTTCTGTTGGTGTAGGTATTGGTTCAATGCTATGCAATAAACTGCTGAAGGGAGTAATTTCCACCAGATTTGTTCCGGCAGCATGTTACGGTATGAGCCTTTCAATTTTCGCGCTTGCGGTTGCGTGTCGTTTTGTGCCGCACCATCCTGTGCTTGTTGGTGTGGGGGATTTTGTCAAAGCTCCTTCCGCATGTATTGTTATGTGTATGCTTTTTTTAATGACACTCTGTGGCGGTCTTTACAATGTTCCGATGTATGCTGTTATGCAGGGAAGAACACCGAAAGAGGAGATGGCGAGAGCAGTTGCCTGTCTGAATGTGACAGATTCCTTCGGCATGGTGCTGTCAGCCGTATTCAGTATGTTGCTGCTAGCCTGCTGTGCTACGGTTGTACACATATTCCTCTGTCTCGGCGCAGTTAATATGTTTGTTGCGTGTGTGGCGCGCGGAATTGAGAAAGAATAATACCAAAAATTGCGGGAAGACGGATAAAATGATGAAAAAAGTACTTACTGTTGCCGGCTCAGACTGCAGCGGAGGAGCAGGAATACAGGCTGATCTGAAAACAATGACGGCGCTCGGTGTTTACGGAATGAGCGTCGTTACTTCCTTGACCGCGCAGAATACAACTGGAGTTTATGCCATAGCAGATGCTTCGCCGGAATTTGTCTCACAGCAGCTTGATGCTGTATTTTGCGACATCAGACCTGACGCGGTTAAAATCGGCATGGTTTCAAATGCAGAAAATATAAAAACAATAGAAAAAAAACTCAAAGAATACAAAGTTGAAAATATTGTTGTTGACCCAGTTATGGTTTCCACAAGTCGGTGCAGGCTGCTTGCGGCTGAAGCGGAAGATAATCTTGTTAAACTGCTTCTGCCGCTTGCGACACTTATAACACCCAATATTCCCGAAGCGGAAGTTCTCAGCGGCATGCAAATACGCTCAAAAGAAACAATGTATAAAGCGGCGAAGATAATCGCGTCAAAGAACGTAAAAAATGTCCTGATAAAAGGTGGGCATCTTGAAGACTGCGCGGATGATCTGCTTTACTGTTGGAATGGGCGGATATACTGGTTTGAAGCAAAACGCATTGACAATCCGAACACACACGGAACAGGCTGCACGCTTTCATCGGCCATTGCCTGCGGACTTGCAGAGGGCATGGCGCTTGACAAAAGCATTGCCTTTGCGAAAGAATATTTGACAGGGGCACTGTCTGCAAACTTAAATTTAGGAAAAGGCAGCGGACCTCTTAATCACTGTTGGAACATAGGTCGGTAAATTGACACAAATAAAAAAGAGCCGCTTAAAGCGGCCCTTTTTCTTGTGTTTATTAGTCCTGTGAGATTGCGCCAACCGGGCAGGTTGAAACGCAGGCTCCGCATTCTACGCATGTATCCGGATCAACGTGTGCTTTTCCGTCTTCGATGCTGATTGCGCCAACCGGGCAAACTCCGGCGCAAGCTTCGCAGCCTACGCAAGTGTCCTGATCAACATGTGCCTTTGCCATCCTAAACAACCTCCTTGAGGAAATTTAAACCATATTATAGCGGATATTGTACCCCAAATATTCTAATTTGCAAGTAAAAAATATATCTTTGTAATATAATATGGCTGAATTAGAGTTTGAGGAGCGTGTTGTCATGTTTTACGAGCCTATTCTAGACACTGAGCAGACAAAAAAGAAAAACCTGAGCAAAACCATAGTGTATGCGGGTTTTGGCGCATACCTTATCGCTTATTCCGTTTATGCTGTGTACAAACACGAAGATACCAAGACGATTCTCACTGCTGCAATTATCGGCATCATTCTTGTATTTGCCTCTAATTTCAGCAAACGCTTTTTTCTGGCAGAAGCCGGGATTGTGCAGTCGGTGCGCAGTTGGTCCGGCAGAAAAGATACACTTATGCCGTGGGAAGAACTTTTCCTTGTTTCTATTGTAACTGAAAAAGAACAGCTCACAGCTTATTTTGACAATGGTAAACATGTTTGGAAAGTAGAATATCCTAGCTGGCAGAAACAAGATATCAAACAGATTGTGAAAAAAAACTGTCCTGATGTTGAAATTAACGAAATAACGAAAAAATAACATGAAACTAAACCGGTGCAAGCCGGTTTTTGTTTACATACAGCTGTTGATTATCCAAATTGTCTTAAAATCTTGCAATTATCCGATTTCTAAACGATAATATAGATGTATGCGAAACATATTGATTGCGGAGGTGTCTGCATGGATGAGAAAACAATGAACGAGTTGTGCTGCGAACTTACACAAAAAAGAGAGCGTGCTGCTTCCGGAGGTACTCAAAAGGCTATTGATGCGCAGCACAGCAAAGGCAAGCTGACAGCGCGTGAAAGAATAAATATGCTGCTTGACGAAAACAGCTTTGTAGAAATTGACGAATTTATCGAACACCGCTGCCACAATTTTGGTCTTGCGGAAAAAAGTTTCCCTGGTGACGGAGTTGTCACCGGCTACGGCACAATAGATGGTAGAACCGTTTACGTTTACGCTCAAGATTTCACCGTCATGGGCGGTTCTCTCGGTGAAATGCACGCTGAAAAAATATGCAAAGTGCAGCAGCTTGCGCTCAAAAACGGCGCTCCATGCATCGGTATAAACGATTCAGGCGGCGCAAGAATTCAAGAAGGCATTGATTCTCTTGCCGGTTTTAGCAAAATGTTCTTTAACAACACAAAAATAAGCGGAATTATTCCGCAGATTACGGTTATTGCAGGTCCGTGTGCGGGAGGTGCGGTTTATAGCCCTGCACTTACAGACTTTATATTCATGGTAGACAAAATTGGTGTCATGCATATAACAGGTCCTGCGGTTATAAAAGCTGTTACCGGTGAAGAAGTCACCTCGCAAGAAATAGGCGGAGCAGCCGCGCACAATGAAATTTCAGGCTGCGCGCATTTTTACACAGAAAGCGAAGCACAGTGCTTTGAACAGGTGAGGCGCCTGCTTGGCTATATTCCTTCAAACAACATGGAAGACGCTCCGTATATAGATACCGAAGACTCACCGGCGCGCGCTGACACTATGCTGCGTAACACAGTTCCTGTAGACCCTAACATACCTTACGACGTTCGAAAAGTTATAACCACTGTGTTTGACAACGGAGAATTTTTTGAGATTCAGCCGCTATTTGCAAAGAATATCATAATAGGATTTGCAAGGCTCGGCGGCCGTTCTGTAGGGATTATCGCAAATCAGGCGCAAGAACTTGCCGGCTGCCTTGATATAAACGCATCGGACAAAGCGAGCCGATTCATTCGTTTCTGCGACTCATTCAACATACCGCTTATTACATTTGTTGACGTTCCTGGATTCCTCCCCGGCAAAGATCAGGAAATGAGCGGTATAATCCGCCACGGAGCAAAACTTATCTATGCCTACTGCGAAGCGACAGTTCCAAAACTAACAGTTGTACTTCGCAAAGCATACGGCGGCGCCTATATCGCGATGTGCTGCAAACATCTCGGGGCTGACTGTACAATGGCATGGCCTGCAGCGCGGGTTGCTGTTATGGGTGCGGAAGGTGCCGCAAACATAATTTTCAAAAAGGAAATAGACTCGGCAGAAGACAAAGCTGCAATGCGCGACGCAAAAATAGCAGAATACAAAACAATGTTTGAAAATCCATATCGTGCTGTCGAGCACGGGCATATCGATAAAGTTATACTTCCGGAAGAAACACGGGCGCAGCTTTATCAGGCACTTATTGCAAACGAAACAAAAAACGAACAGCGTCCTATGCGCAAACACGGCATAATGCCAAACTAAGGCGGTGCAGAAATGTCCCCGATGTCAGCGTTTCCCGAAATACAAAATAGTGTACTGATATCCCTCATAGTATTCAGCATAGTTTTTTTGCTTACAGCGTTTATTATGCTCTGTATGATGATGCTTCATAAAGTGTGTGGCAAAACACAACAGGCAAAGCCTACAGCAGCGGAAAAACAAAAAACATGCGCAACAGACCGACAAGATGAAGAAATTACGGCTGTTATCACGGCAGCAATAATGCAGCTTATATCTGAAAACGCAAAAATTATATCGTTTAAACCGTCACCGGTCAGCGCACCGAAAAAAACAATGTGGAGCCGACTTGGCAGAATTCAAAATTTCGAAAACAGAATAAAAAGATAAGAACGGAGGTAACGGCATGATAAAAAAATACAAAATTACAGTAAACGGCAGAAGCTACGACGTAACAGTTGAAGACGGCGAAAATACTCCTGCCGGACAGGCGGTCAACAAAGTTGGATATACGCAGGTAAAACAAGAACAACCAGCTGCTGCAGTTCAAACGGCGGAGACGGCAGTTTTGAAAGGCGCTGTTAAAGCTCCTATGCCTGGCAAAGTTCAGAAAATACTTGTCAGTGAAGGTGACAGCGTAAAAGCGGGGCAGCTTGTGGCAATACTTGAAGCGATGAAAATGGAAAACGAAATATTTGCATCCGCCGACGGAACAGTCAGCAAAATTGTCTGCAAAGTCGGATATAACGTCAGCACTGGCGATGACCTTCTTGTAATCGAATAAAACATGTCATTTTACATTACAGCGTTAAAAGGAATAATTGCACAATCCGGACTTGCCGCGCTGAGTCACGGTAGTCTTATAATGCTTGCGGTTGCATTTATACTGCTATATCTCGCTATCGTAAAAGATTTCGAACCGCTTCTGCTCATCCCAATTTCCTTCGGCTGCATTCTTGTCAATCTGCCGCTGTCAGGCATCATTTACGAGGGCGGTTTTTTATACTTCATCAAAATAGGACTTGACCACGAAATATATCCGATATTAATATTCATGGGAATTGGAGCATTGACAGACTTTGGACCTCTGCTTGCCAACCCTGTTACATTTTTGCTTGGCGCTGCTGCGCAGTTGGGCGTTTTTGTTGCCTTAGTCTGTGCGGTAAAAATGGGTTTTTCCCTGCCGGCAGCAGCAAGTATAGGAATAATCGGCGGGGCTGACGGGCCTATTGCATTTTACATCTGCCAGCGCCTATGCCGCGAAATTCTTCCGGCAGTTGCAGTAGCCGCGTACAGTTACATGTCCCTTGTCCCGCTCATTCAGCCGCCTATAATCAAACTTCTCACAACAAAAGAAGACCGCGGCATAAAAATGGAACAACTGAGACCGGTATCAAAAACTGAAAAAATTCTTTTCCCAATACTTTCAACAGTTATCTGCGGGCTTATCCTGCCTGCGGCAGTACCTCTCATCGGTGTTCTGATGTTCGGTAATCTCCTTCGTGAAAGCGGTGCAACAGAACGTTTAAGCCAATCGACACAAAATGAAATCCTAAACGTTACCACAATTTTTCTAGGGCTCTCTGTCGGTGCCACAATGCGTGCCGAAGCGTTTCTGCGCATAGATACGCTGAAAATCATTGCACTCGGACTTATTGCGTTTGCTTTCAGCACGGCAGGAGGAGTGCTTTTCGGACAACTGCTGAAAATTCTCTCAGGACGCAAAATCAATCCTGTAATAGGTGCGGCAGGAGTTTCAGCAGTTCCCATGGCCGCAAGAGTATGCCAGAAAGTAGTGCAGGAAGAATATCCAGGCTCATACGTGCTAATGCACGCAATGGGACCGAACGTTGCGGGAGTTATAGGGACAACCATAGCCGGAAGCGCGCTAATCACGCTTCTCATGCATTAAATGGGGAAAAAGATGGATAAAATCTACGAAATCAGCTGCGAAGAAATAAAAAAACTCACGGTGTCTCTGCTCTTGAAAGCAAACACTGAACTTTCGCCTGGCATGAAAAAACTTATGAAAAACGCATACAACAGCGAAAAAATGCCGCTAGCAAAAGAAATTCTGGGCGACCTGATTAAAAATGCAGAACTTGCCGCCGAAAAACAGCTGCCCATGTGTCAAGACTGCGGACTTGCCGTGATTATTGCCGAAATCGGACAGGACGTCCACGTCATTGGCGGAGATATAACAGACACGCTGAACGAAGCCGTGCGCGAAGCATACCGCGACGGCGCGTTTCGCAAATCTGTTGACAAAGACCCTCTATTCAATCGCGAAAACAGTGGTGACAATACTCCGGCTGTGATACATTACAACATAATACCCGGAAATTCAGTCAAAATTACCGTAAGCCCAAAAGGAATGGGCAGCGAAAACATGAGCAGACTCTTTATGCTTAAGCCGGCGGACGGAATCAACGGAGTTCTCAACGCGGTAGTCGAAACAGTAGAAAAAGCAAACGCAAACCCCTGTCCGCCGATAGTTTTAGGCATTGGAATTGGTGGAAATTTTGAAACTGTCGCGCTTGCGGCAAAAAAAGCCCTGCTATTGCCGGAGGGCGAACGCAACACTGACGAACGCTATGCGGAACTTGAAAAAGAAATAATAAAACGCTGCAACAAACTTGGAATAGGCGCCGCAGGCTACGGAGGCACGCAAACCGTTCTTGACGCGCGCATCATCGCGCTGCCAACGCATATTGCGGGACTGCCTGTTGCGGTAAACGTCTGCTGCCATGCGCTGCGTCACGCAGAAGGCACTATAACGGGCAAAGTAGCGGAGACTGTCTGCCATGATTAAAGAAATAACACTTCCGCTTACAGACGAAACAGTTACAAAACTCAAAGCCGGAGACAAAATAGCACTTTCAGGTGAAATCTACGTTGCGCGTGATGCGGCACACGAACGAATTGTCAATATAATAAAAAACGGTGAACAGCCGCCGCTTAAAATCAAAAACGCGGCTATATACTACGCAGGCCCCTCTCCGACAAAACAGGGAGAAATCATAGGGGTAATAGGTCCCACAACAGCAGGCAGAATGGATCCTTACACACCGTATCTGCTTGACCTCGGACTTCGTGTTATGATAGGCAAAGGCAAACGCTCTAAAGAAGTCATTGAATCAATCATCAAAAACAAAGCGGTATATCTCGGAGCTTCCGGCGGTGCTGCCGTACTTCTTCAAAATTCCGTAGTCGAAGCACAATTAACAGCATGGGCAGAACTAGGACCTGAAGCACTGCTAAGACTTAAAGTGAAAAAAATGCCGCTTGTAGTGATAATAGACAGCTATGGCAGCTGCCTGTATGAAATCGGACAGGCAGAAGCGAGAAGAATAATGAACGCAGAGGAATAGACAATGGCGCGTAAACAGCCCTTTATATACGGCTCACTCATGTTTTTAAAAAAACTGATGCTTCTGCTTCCGCACACCGTGGCATGCTCACTTGGCGGAAAAATCGGTGTGCTTGTCTCGCTTTTCTCCAAAAAACGTGTCAAAGCTGCCGAAACACGCTGCCGGAAAGCACTTGACATTGACGAAAAAGAGGCACGCGGAATTGTGCGCGCTTCCTACAAACATTTCGGTATTGCTGCCGTTGAATTTATGCGGCTGCCGAAAATGTTTGACAAACTGGAAAGCCTTGTGCGCGTTCACGGTGCGGAAAACCTTGACAAAGCCTTTGAATACGGTAAAGGAGTAATCTTTATCACCGGACACATCGGCAACTGGGAATACGCTGCGGCGCTTTTCGCAAAACGCGGCTATCCGATAAACGGACTTGTTGCTGAACAGCGTGATGACAGAATTACAGGACTGATTGAGGAAATTCGCGTTGCAAGCAAAGTAAAAGTACTCTACAAAAACGGAGACCTCAAAAAAATGATTTCGCTTCTTCGCAAAGGCGAACTGATTGCTGTTCCCATAGACCAAGATGCGCGCGAAAAAGGCATTATTGCGCCCTTTTTGGGAATTCCGGCGAGTACGCCGACAGGTGTGGCAAAACTTGCGGACAAATTTGACTGCAAAGTTGTTGCCGGTTTTTGCATAAGAGCGGAAGACGGCATATACGATTTTTACATACTTCCGGCATTTGAAAAAGCCGGAGGCAGACGATTTGGCGAAGACGCGGAAAAAACAATGAAAAAATGCAACGACGTAATATCAGAATGGATCAGAAAATATCCGGAACAGTGGATGTGGCTGTATCCGCGCTGGGAATCAGTTGAACGTGGACAAATTAAACAATGAAATGCGCTGTTGACCCCGGCAAATTCAAAACAGGCTTTGTGAGCACGGAAAATGACGGAACACTGATATTTTCCGCTATAATACCGTCTGAAAAAAACACTGAATTTATTGCGGCTCTTGAACAGGGCAATGCAGAATGGTTTTCGGCATATCTGCGTGAAGGAAAACTTCCGAAAAAACTTGAATTTGACGAACTGCTGACAGGCAACGGCACAACCTGCAAAAAACTGCTGAAACAACTGAACGGCAGAATAAAAACAAAAATTGCAGACGAATACGGCACAACGCTTGAAGGAAGAAAACTATACTGGAAACTTCATCCGCCAAAAGGCATATGGAAACTTGTGCCAACCTCGCTTCGCGTGCCTCCTCGGGACATTGACGACCTTGCAGCATGGGCAATACTGCTGAAAAACATAAAATAAAAAAAACGGCATTTGCCGTTTTTATTTTTTCTTATCCGCGAGTTTTTTCAGAACGTCCTTGTAACCGTCAGTACCGTACTCGACAAATTTTTTTACGCGGCTGATGGTTGCAGTACTTGCGCCTGTCTGCTGAACGATTTTCGGATATGACATTTTTTTGAGTAAAAGACTCGCTACTTGAAGCCTTTGTGCAAAAGCTTCGATTTCAGCATAAGTTGCCACGTCTTCAAGAAATCTGTACGCTTCATCTCTCGTTGATATCGCGGCTATGCAGTCGCAGAGCTGATCTGTATATTCATTTTTCCAATTGGACGCCATCAATAGACACCTCCGATTTCAACCTACATATATCATATAAATTTTTATTGTAAAAGTCAATCGCATGATAACACGTTAAAGAGTTAGTCCGCAGCCGGTACAGATTATCGACTAATGACTAACAAAAAGACCGCACTTAGCACTTCGCACCTTGCACATATCCTCGAGTAACCTCGGTATTTCCTACGGTCATCTGCACCTTGTAAAAGCAAAAGCAGCCAACGACCAACAGATGACCGTAGGGAATAGCGAGCGTTTAGCGAGAGTACCGACGACCAACGACCAACGACTTTTTTACTCCCGCCTCCCGTCTTTTCTACTCCCTAAGTGCTAACAGCTGAAATATGTGCTAAAATAAGACCCGTACTTGATTGGAGGAATATCTAATGGCAAAGAACATAACACCCAAAGAAAGAGATTTTTCTCAGTGGTATCTTGATGTAATAAAAATTGCGGAACTTGCGGATTACGCGCCTGTACGCGGCTGCATGGTTGTACGCCCGACAGGCTATTCAATCTGGGAAAACATACAGCAGCATTTTGACAAAGCATTCAAAGAAACGGGGCACGTCAACGCGCAGTTCCCGATGTTTATACCACAGTCCTTCCTGACAAAAGAAGCGGAACACGTCGAAGGCTTTGCGCCTGAATGTGCAGTTGTAACTCACGCCGGCGGAGAAGAACTTGAAGAGCCGCTTATAGTGCGTCCGACCTCCGAAACAGTTATCGGATACATGTACAGCAAATGGATACAATCCTGGCGTGACCTGCCGCTTCTGATAAACCAATGGTGCAACGTAGTCCGATGGGAAAAACGCCCTCGCCTTTTCCTCCGCACATCAGAATTTCTCTGGCAGGAAGGGCATACAGCGCACGCCACCAAAGAAGAAGCTGTCGAAGAAACCGAACGTATGCTCGGAGTGTATGAACGCATAATGCGCGAAGAACTAGCGCTTCCTGTTATTGCCGGAGTCAAAACATCCGGCGAACGCTTCCCTGGTGCTGACAACACCTACACCTGCGAAGCAATGATGAGCGACACAAAAGCTGTACAGGCAGGAACAAGCCACTACCTCGGACAGAATTTCGCAAAAGCATTTGACATACAGTTTCAAGACAAAAACGGTGAAATGACCTATGCCTACACAACGAGCTGGGGTGTTTCCACACGCCTTATCGGCGCGCTTATAATGACACACTCTGACAACGACGGACTTGTGCTACCGCCGCGCGTTGCAGGCGTTAAAGCTGTTATTATGCCTATATGCACAGACGAAGAAAAAATTAAAAATACAGTAATGCCAAAAGCGCGTGAACTAAAAGACGCGCTCAACAAAACACTCGGCGGACTATACATAAAAATAGACGAAAACTTCCACATGCGCCCGGGTGACAGATTCTTCTACCATCTGCAGAAAGGCGTTCCACTCAGGCTGGAACTTGGCGAAAGAGAAATTGAATCGCAAACCCTCCGTGTTGTCAGACGCGATACAGGCGAAAAACTTAACATAGCGTGGCAGGAAGCAACGGAAAAAATACCGCAGCTGCTTGAAACAATACAAAACGACATGCTCAAAAAAGCAGAGCAGTTTAGAAAAGAGCATACATACAAAGCCGCGGACTTTGAAGAATTTAAAGAAATAATAGACAAAAAAGGCGGATTCGTTGAGGCATATTTTGACGGTACACCTGAAGACGAAAAAGCAATCAAAGAAGCAACAGGCGCGACACCGCGCTGCTATCCGCTTGACCGTGCCGGCGAAACAGGAAAATGCTTCTATACGGGTAGAGAAGGCGCAAAACTCTGCATCTTTGCAAAAGCATATTAGCACATTAGACAGACGGCATTTAGCACATAGCATATATTCTTTACTAGCGTCTTGCTGCTAAATTTATCCCCGTCTCACTGCCGTTTTTATCCCTGCCTTCCTGCGTTTTTTATCCCTGTCTTCCTGCGGGACGCGAAGCGTCAGCGCAGGAGCCAGCGACTTTCGCGAGTGAAACGAGCGCTATTAACTGCACGCAAAAATAGCTGGTTGGGGAACACCCCGCCGGCATTTTTCAAAATTTAAGGCGTCGATATGTTGTTTTTTTCTTTTTCACTCTCTGCTTCAAGCTCGCCACTGTCGGCAGATTGTGCTTTGCTGCTTTGCTTTTCGTTTTCTTCTCACCTCTTTCCCGGAAGTGCTAGGTGCAAGGTGCTAAGTGCTAAAAAGCTCAAACCGCGGTTTGAAAAAATGTTTGTGTCTCTGACGAACCTACCCAATATACGAAGATGATACAGACTTGGGCAGCCCTTCTCCGCATAAGGTCCGGCTTCAACGAGACGTGCATCATCGCAAGGCGCATAAAGTTTTCCGGTTACTGGTAGTTGATCCCCCGTAGGTTGGCTGTGGTCCACCGTTTTGAAATTGCGCGAAGTTCAGAAACAGAGGTCTCCATATATAAATCTGCGGACAGAGTGCCAAATTTTGAAGG
>JAZUIB010000039.1:0-35617 GCA_045642025.1 Synergistaceae bacterium | reverse complement strand
CAGTGGACAGCCGCTGAGAAAAATATGCCTGCATTTACCCCTAGAACGGCTGTTGACGACAAAGTTTTTGTTTATAAGCTGATTCCAGGCGCAAAAGAAAATGTGCTTGATTTTGCCGTTCAGACAGGTTACAGGGCAATTGTAATAGAGGGTTTCGGCGCAGGCGGAGTTCCGAACAAAGAAAACAGCCTGCTTCCCGCGCTTGAAAGAGCACTTAGTGCCGGTGTCATCGTTGTGTGCATTACACAGTGCGTATATGACGGAACGCATCTTGATGTTTACGACATAGGTGTTCGTGCGCAGAGGCTCGGAGCACTCTCAGCAGAGGATATGACACTTGAAGCCGTTGTCACGAGACTTATGTGGGCGCTTGGAAACACGAAAACAAACGAAGAGGCGAAGAAACTGTTTTTGAAAAGCAAATAGTTTTTTGGCATAATAAATTACGAATTTCAAAAAAACACGGTTTTCATAAAAAAACGTGTTTTTTTACAAAAATATATTGTAAAATTTCTGCTTTCTGATATAAAATATCTACCATTCTTATTGTAAATTTTATCGCAAAGTAGCAGTGGATGTCGTTAGGGGGCGTTTCTGAGGTGGATTTTTCACGGCTTGCCAAAGCGGAAACAGTATGGTCTGACTTGGATTATGTACCGTGGAGAAATGGCTCAGCAAGCGGTTTTTATCACAGAGTGACTGTTGTAAAAGACGGTCTTCTCGGAGAAGTTGCGCGCTACCTGGCAGATGATTACATCGTTCTGAAATACGAGCAGGATGATATTGAGCGCCTTAAAAAAGCAGCAAAGCCTGAACCTGAGCTTATGACACAGCGATGGTTGTTTGTTCAGAACGAAGGCAAAAACGTTTTCTCCAGACACAGTTTCTGGTGCGGTTTAAAAGGCGGCGCTGAGTTTTACCGCTATACGCCGGGTACGGAAGTCATAAAGGAATTTAAGGATCTTGCGTATATTGTTGACTATATTCTCAACGGCAGGGCTGAAAAAAGTACAAAAGCGCAGCAGTAATATTTTGGGATGAACCTGAGTTCATAAAGGACTCGGTCATACATACAAAATCCTTTTGGAGGTGTATCACGCATGTTTGCAGCAATATTTATCATTTGCACAGCAGTACTCCTCGTCGGATACAAGTTCTACGGTGCATTTATGGCTGGAGTCTATGAACTGGACAACAGCAAAGACACACCGGCAGTTCGTCTCGAAGACGATATAGACTATGTTCCGACGCATCCGGCAGTCCTTATGGGACACCATTTCTCATCAATCGCAGGCGCAGGCCCGATTACAGGACCTATTCTTGCCTCGAGCGTTTTCGGCTGGTTCCCGACGCTTGTATGGTGCATGGTCGGTTCCGTTTTCTTCGGCGGTCCGCATGACATGGGCGCACTCGTAGCTTCAATCCGCCACGATGGTAACTCTGTTGGGACAGTCGTAGAAAAATGGATCGGCAGAACAGGTAAAACCCTTTTCCTTTGGTTCACAATACTTACGCTTATTCTGGTTGTAGCGGTTTTCCAGGCAATGACAGCCGGAACGTTTGTTGCTGACCCCGGTGTTGCGTTTGTAAGTATTCTTTACATCGTACTTGCTATTATCTCAGGACTCTGCATCTACCAGTTTAAACTCAACTTCAAGGCAATTACGCTCATCGCCCTTGCAATCGTTGCGTACTGTGCATGGAACTGCGGAGACTGGGCATTTGTCAACACAATTTTTGCGAAAGACATCAAATTCTGGAACTGGGCACTTGCAGTCTATATCCTCTTTGCCTCAACGCTTCCTGTCTGGATTCTTCTCCAGCCGCGTGACTACCTGTCAAGCTTCTTCCTCTATTTTGCGGTCATCATCGGCGCAATAGGAATGATTTTCGGGTCAAGCCTCAACACAGGTACAATCCCTGCAGTTGCATCAGAAGTCAAATATCTCGGCTTCTCCAGTAAAGCTCTTTGGCCGTGTCTCTTCACAATGGTTGCCTGCGGCGCAATTTCAGGCTTCCACTCACTCGTTTCCTCAGGTACGACAGGCAAACAGATCGCACATGAAAAAGACGCTGTTCCTATCGGTTACGGCGCAATGCTTCTTGAAGGAATGGTCGCGGTTATCGCTGCCGGCTGCCTTATGGCTGCCGGTGCTGAACTCAAAGGTATGGCCGCGTTTGCAACAGGTTTCGGCAAATTCTGCGGAATAGTCGGAATTGACCCTGCAAAAGGTACACGCCTTGGCTACATCGCCATCAACACCTTCCTTCTTACGTCACTCGACACAGCGACAAGACTTTGCCGCTATCAGATTCAGGAACTCAGCGATGGTAAGATGAACAAATGGTTCGCGACATTTATTCCTATCATATTTGCACTTGTTCTCGTCTTTATGAAAGCAACGAACGCAGCAGGTATGGAAGTTGCGGTATGGCAGGTTATTTGGCCGGTCTTCGGCGCCTCCAACCAGCTCGTTGCAGCTATCGCACTTCTTTCAATTGCCGCATGGGTTATCCGTGGACTCAAGAAACGCGGACGTTTCCTCACGATACCGTTCTGGTTCATGCTTGCAACGTCAGTCTTTGCACTTGTTATTAACATTTACGAAGAATGCTTCGTCAAACCGGCGGCAAACTATGTCCTCGTTGTGCTTTCAGGCGTTCTGATTGTTCTTGCGTTCTTCCTCGTTAAAGAAGGTATGCAGGCGATCAACAGCGACAAAGCAGTTGACTAATTAGGATTCTGTTAAAGAGACCTTGAGAAATCAGGGTCTCTTTTTTTGTGTCTTCGCTAAAACGAAAAAACAGGATAGGTGCCAGGTAATTTACACAATTGCAAAATTTTCAAATTGCGCTATCATATTCACTGTTGAAACCACTATTATATACAAAGGAGACTTGCATCATGAAATTTTGCAAAACGTGCGCAAGAAAATTTGCGGCAGAACTCTTCGGAACATTTGTACTGACCTTCTTTGGCTGCTCGGCAGCAGTGCTCAGCAACGGTCTTGGCCTCGGCATGCTTGGTGTCGCATTGGCATTCGGTCTTTCAATTGTTGCAATGGCATACGTAATCGGTGACGTTTCAGGCTGTCATATAAACCCTGCTGTTACGCTTGGCTGTTTTCTCACAAAGAGAATTGACCTCAAACAGCTTATAGGTTACTGGATTGCGCAGTTTATAGGAGGTATTCTCGCAGCAGGACTTCTCGCCTTTATTATATCAAATCTCGGAATCCTTCAGGTGCAGGGTGCTGATTTCCACCGCATCGGACTTGGTGCGAACTCATTTGGAAATCTCCAACAGCCACTGCAGATTACAATGCTTGGCGCATTTGTAATTGAAACGCTTCTGACAGCTGTTTTTGTTTACACAGTTCTTGGTGTTACAAATTACACAGAATATGACGCTGTTGCCGGAATTGTAATCGGTCTTACACTTGCCTTTGTACATATCGTAGGTATTCCGTTTACGGGTACTTCTGTCAACCCTGCCCGCAGCTTCGGTCCCGCCCTCATTCTTGGCGGAGAAGTTTTGAAACAGGTGTGGCTTTTCATCGCAGCGCCGCTTTGCGGAGCAGTAATCGCCGCACTTCTGTACAGACTTATCAACGGTCTTGAAGACGAATGTAGCTGTGGCTGTGGTTGCGGCTGTGAAGGTGAAGAATTTGTTTCACAGGAAGATCTCGACGAGCTTATCAAAGAAGCAGATGCTAACGCAGCGGAAACAGAAACGGAATATATCTGAGAAAGCATGGAGTACAAAGAATAATCCGTCACTTAGTTTCAATCTGACAAAACACTCCGGAATTCCGGAGTGTTTTTTTGTGCGAATGAAATTGCGGGATATTTTGCAATTTGTCTTTAAACAAGTGTGGTGATAGTGCAAAATAGCCAGTTTACACGGTCAATACGGAGCAGTGTGTGATATCAACATGGTCAGTTTGACGGAGCTCGGCGTATAATCATAGAACTATGAGGGAGTAACCGGCTATAACACAGGCAGTTTCTCCGTAAATAATTATAACTTATGTATTCTTATAAAGTTAGCGGTTGCGGCTGGTGTTAGCAAAAATCCGCCGGTTAGGCGGATTTGATTTTTATCCTACACTGCTAACCTACAATTTCACAGTGGTCGAGAGCAAAATCAATACAAGCCGCAACTAACTCATTTCGGCTTTTGCCTGTCTGGCTTGCAATATCGTCAAGTTTGGCAACGGTGTCCTCTCTTAATCTGACTGAGAAAGATTTGAAACCGTCTTCACCCTTGCGTCTTTGAAGAAGCATCTTACTTTCAGCCAAAATCATCACCTCATTTTATTATATTTTAGTTTTGTAAAACTAAATATAATATGTTCAATAGTAATATATACATAAATTAAGAAATCAATAATATATAGATTTATAAACAATTAAAATACATCTAAAATATGTTGATACTTTATCTAAAATATGGTACTATGACTGATATAAAAAATGGATTTGCCGCGGTACTTGACGTTTGTTGGGTGTAACACGTTATAAAACAAATCTGCGGCTTATCCAAATATTATTAGAGGAGATGTTTAAATTATGCTTTGGACAAATGAAGGCGCCCAAAACGGAAATGAAAAAAAGGGAAAATCAACGTTCAAAAAAATCCTGAAAGGTATCCTGTATATTTTCGGCGGTTTGATTGCCTTGGCTATTATTGGGGCTATGTTCTCTGACAGCGATACTGCAACAACGAACAGTAATGACACAAAGCAGACAGTACAAGCAGAAAAATCAGCCGAAAAAACAGAAGAGACAGTCACAGACAATAATGTTTCCGCAGAACCTTATCGTGATACTGAGAAGAAAAGTGACGGTAAAGCAGCGCGTATCCCTGATTTTGTAGTTTCTCCGGAAGAGATAGCACAGGAATTTTATGATAATAAACTTGCAGCTGAAAAGAAGTATGAATATAAACTGATTCAAATGACGGGAAAGATCTTTATGATTTCGGAAAATTTCTCTGGTGACCCTGCGATATATTTTTATGCACATCACTATGATACAGAGTTCCATTTCCGGAAGAGTTCTTTGGATTCTCTTTTATCATTAAAGAAAGGGGATATTGTTACGATTCAAGGTGTTTTTGACAACCTAGGATCTAATGTCAATCTTGTAGACTGTGAAATTGTTGGTGGCAACGACTGAGATTCTTTAGGTGACTTGTTCTTTGAAGTTGTTGGAGAGGATAATGCCGGAACGCGATATTATTATGACGTGGCAGCAGTTAGTATTGAGGGTGATATTGCCACAGTGGACGTAGTATCTACATATCCGGAAGGTGAATTGTCAAATGTCATAAATAACAAAATTAGCGGCGCAAGTATGTACCTTGACAGAACAATTATGCTAAATCTTAAAGAAAAGAAATTTAAGTGCACTCATTATACTGCAATGAGTTCTGAAGTGGAGACCGCTGACGAAGAGTGTGATTCCGGTTGGAAAAAAATAGAAAAGGATTCTCCCGTCTTCCACTTGCTTAAAGTTGTTCAACTTCGAAATTAGCAATAGATACCTTGATACCAGGTTTAGCAGAAACATCTAATTTGTGTGCGATACAAACAGCGGGGGAGCATATGCTCTCCCGCGTTTTAATGTGCAAATAACAGTGTTTGCAGACTTATGCGGAGTGACGTGCAGGAGAGTTCCCCGATAACGGACGGAAGATTTGCTGTACAATAGCTGATACAAGCGGAGCTGCTGTGCGGCAGAGAGCTTAGTCTTTAATCTTTTGAGTAGATAATACAAACGGTCTTCCTTTCGAAAGACCGCTTGTTCTGTGTTATGCTTTGAGGGCTTTGATTTTTTCGGTGAGAGACGGGACGATTTTGTTGAGGTCTCCGACTATTCCGTAATCGGCGACGTCGAAAATCGGCGCTGTTTCGTCCTTGTTGATTGCGATAATGATGTCCGACTCTTCCATACCGGCAAGGTGCTGAATAGCGCCTGAAATGCCAATTGCGAAGTAAACGTGCGGGCGGACGGTTTTTCCTGTCTGTCCTACCTGTATGTCTTTTTCGGTCCAGCCTGAGTCTACAGCGGCGCGCGAGCAGGCGACTGTGCCGCCTATGGCTTCCGCAAGTTCTTCAAGCAGTTTGAAATTCTCTTTGCTTCCGACTCCGCGACCGCCTGAGACGAGAATTTTCGCGTCCATAATGTCTTTTGCGGCAGTGACGTTTTTGATTATCTCAAGTATTTCCACGAATTTGTCGTTTTTCTCAAGTTTGGGATCAAATTTTTCGACAACAGCCTTTGCGCCGGCGACAGGCTCTCTTTTCTGCATAACGCCCGGGCGTACCGTTGACATTGCCGGTCTGTGTTCGGGGCAGACGATTGTAGCCATGATGTTGCCGCCGAAGGCTGGACGTGTCATCTGGAACTGCTTTGTTTCAGGGTCTATTTCAAGTTTTGTGCAGTCTGCAGTAAGCCCTGTTTTGACACGTGCTGAAATGCGCGGCGCAAGGTCGCGGCCGATTGCGGTTGCGCCGTACATAACAATTTCCGGCTTGAATTCGTTTATTGCCGCTGTAATTGCCTGTGTGTACGGTTCTGTCGTGTAATCTTTGAGCGCCGGGTCGTCGATGAGTATGACTTTGTCCGCGCCGTATGCCGCAAGCTCGTCGCAGAGTCCTTCAACGCCGCTGCCGAGAAGAAGAGCCGTTACCGTTGTGCCGAGGTCTGCGGCGAGTTCTTTTGCTTTGCCGATAAGTTCGAAGGAGACGCCGTTGAGTTTACCGTCAACCTGCTGTGCAAATACGAAAATACCTTTGTAATCCTGTGTGCTCATCTGTCTCACCCCGTTACAGTACGAATTTCTCTTTGAGTTTTCCGACGATGTAGTCCGCGGCTTCACCGGCATCGTCAAACTGTTCTTTTACGCCTGCCGGTTTGAGGCTCTTCGGGAAGGATTTTGCAACGCGTGTCGGTGAGCCTTTGAGACCGAGAACTTCGTCGGGAAGTTCTGCAAGGTCGGCTCTTCCCCAGACTGTAACCTCTTTTTCGCGGTACGCGTCAAAGATTCCGCCCGATGTCATGTAGCGCGGCGTATTCATTTCGCCCAGCGCGGTGACGAGACAGGGCATTTTTGCCCTGACTATGTGGTGTCTGTCTTCGTACTGGCGCTTGACGACGACGTAACCGTCTTCAATCTGAATGTCTTCGGCGTAGGAAACGTTAGGAATGCCAAGATGTTCCGAAATCTGCGGGCCGACCTGCGCGGTGTCGCCGTCGATTGCCTGACGGCCTGTGATGACGAGATCAAAGTCAAGTTTTTTGACTGCCGCCGCGATTGTGGTTGAGGTCGCAAGCGTGTCGGCTCCGCCAAATTCGCGGCCGGAGACGAGATAAGCATTGTCTGCGCCCATTGCAAGCGCTTCGCGAAGCACTGCGTCTGCCTGCATAGGTCCCATGGAAAGCACCGTGACTTCTGCGCCGTATTTGTCCTTGAGCTGAAGCGCCGCTTCAAGCCCTGCTTTATCGTCAGGATTTAGAATGCTGGGGACTCCGTCGCGGATAAGTGTTCCGGTTACGGGGTCAAGCTTAACTTCGTTTGTGTTCGGTACCTGTTTGATACAAACAACGATTTTCATTCTGTTCACCCCTTAACCTAATGCAGCAGAGCGCCGGAGATGACCATGCGCTGTACTTCGCTTGTGCCTTCGTAAATTTCCGTAATTTTTGCGTCGCGCATCATTCTTTCGACGTCATATTCGCGGATGTAGCCGTAGCCGCCGAGCAGCTGCACTGCCTCGGTTGTGACAGCCATTGCCGTTTCGGCTGCGAAAAGTTTTGCCATTGCCGCCTCTACGGAGAAGCGTTTCTGTGTATCCTTTGCCATAGCCGCCTTGTAAACGATAAGGCGCGCGGCCTCAATGCGTGTCGCCATGTCCGCGAGTTTGAACTGCGTGTTTTGGAATTTTGCCAGAGCTCTTCCGAACTGCTTGCGTTCCTTAACGTACGCTGTTGCCGCGTCAAGCGCGCCGGCTGCTATGCCGAGAGCCTGTGCGGCTATGCCTATGCGGCCGCCGTCAAGCGTCTGCATGGCGATTGAAAAGCCTTTGCCCTGCGCGCCGAGAAGATTGTCCTTCGGAATGCGGCAGTCTGTGAAAACAAGTTCGTAGGTTGATGAGCCGCGAATGCCCATTTTCTTTTCCTTTGTTCCGAAGGTGAAACCGAGTGTGCCTTTTTCAACGATAAACGCTGAAATGCCCTTGGTGCCGAGAGACTTGTCTGTCATGGCAAAAACGATGTAAACATCGGCTTCCTTACCGTTTGTGATAAAGATTTTGCTGCCGTTAAGCACCCATTCGTCACCGTCGAGAGCTGCTTTTGTCTGCTGACCTGCGGCATCTGTGCCTGCGTTAGGCTCCGTGAGAGCGAAAGCACCGAGTTTTTTGCCGCTAGCAAGCGGAACGAGATATTTCTGCTTCTGTTCCTCTGTGCCGAATTTGAGAATAGGTCCGCAGCAGAGAGAGGTGTGGGCTGAAAGGATAACGCCTGTCGTGGCGCAGACCTTTGAAATTTCTTCAATTGCCATAACGTAAGCAAGAGAATCGCAGCCCTGACCGCCGTACTGTTTAGGAACGTCAATGCCGAGGAAACCGTATTTTTGCATTTTGGTTACGGTTTCACGCGGAAAAATTTCAGTTTCGTCAACCTCCTGCGCGAAAGGCTTAACCTCGTTCTGTGCGAAATCGCGGAACAGAGTTCTTGCCATTTCGTGCTCTTTGGAAAGCTTAAAATCCATTTTAATGCCTCCGATTTGCGCCGCCGAACGGCTTATTTCGCGTAGTTGAAGAAGCCCTGTCCCGTTTTCATGCCGAGGCGGCCGCCGCGTACCATTTTGCGGAGAAGCGGATGCGGACGGTATTTGGAATCGCCGAATTCGCTGTAAAGAACTTCCATAATTGCAAGGCAGACGTCGAGTCCTACGAGGTCGCCGAGCGCAAGAGGTCCCATCGGATGGTTGGCGCCGAGCTTCATTGCGGCATCAATGTCTTCCGCTGAGGCAACGCCGTCAGCGAGGATACCGACTGCTTCGTTAATCATCGGAATAAGAATGCGGTTGACGACAAAGCCTGCCGCTTCTTCAACCTGAACAGGCGTTTTGCCGATTTCAGCGGCGATGTCTTTGATTTTCTTCACCATTTCTTCCGGCGTGTTGAGCCCCGCGATAACTTCCACGAGCTTCATTACCGGTGCGGGGTTGAAGAAATGCATACCGATAAGCGGACGGTCAAGCCCCTTGCCGAGCTCTGTAATAGAAAGCGACGAAGTGTTTGTTGCGAACATACATTCCGGTTTGCAGATGCCCTGCAGAGCCTGGAAAGTTTCTTTTTTAATTGCCATATTTTCAATAGCTGCTTCGATGACAAGATCGCAGTCGCCGCAAATTTCCTTTGTGCCGGTTGCTATTTTGGAAAGGATTGCGTCTGCTGCGGCCTGTTCGATTCTGCCCTTTTCAACCTGTTTTGAAAGCCCCTTCGCGATTTTCGCCTTGCCTTTTGCCGCAAGTTCGTCGTTGATGTCGCAGAGACAGACCTCGTAGCCTTCCGTTTTCGCGAAGGCCTGCGCAATGCCAGAGCCCATTGTTCCTGCGCCTATGATACCTATTTTCATGATAAACCCTCCCTGAAATTTATTTGCAAATATTGCGTAAAAACGAATTTCATAAAAATACAAAACGGGCTGTTGCGGCATGTGCCGCAGCAGCCCCGAAAAAACTACTTGTTCTGGAACTTTTCAACCTTTTTCTTTGAAAGGAACGCTTCCATACCGGCGACTTGGTCTGCTGTTTCAAAGCAGCTTCCGAAGATGTTGCCTTCGATACGGAGACTTGAGTCGATGTCAACCTGCAGACCGTAGTTAATCGCTTCTTTGCACGCGCGGACTGCGATAGGAGCGTTGAGCGCGATTTTTTCTGCAAGTTTTATTGCTTCCGGAACAAGCTGTTCCTGCGGATAAACAGCGTTTACAAGGCCAAGTCTGTAGGCTTCGTCAGCCTTAATCGGCTTTGCCGTGTAAATCATTTCCTTTGCCTTGCCGACGCCGATGGTGCGCGCAAGACGCTGCGTGCCGCCGAAGCCGGGCGTGATTCCCAAAGTGACCTCAGGCTGACCGAACATGGCGTTTTCAGAGCAGATACGAATGTCGCAGCTGAGCGCAAGTTCGCAGCCGCCGCCCAAAGCGTAGCCGTTGACTGCCGCTATAACAGGCGCGGGAAGCAGTTCAAGTTTGCGGAAAACTCTAAGCCCCTTGTGGCTGAAACGCTTGCCTTCAGAGCGCGAAAGATGGCACATTTCGGCAATGTCAGCGCCTGCCACAAACGATTTCGTTCCGGCGCCGGTGAGAATGACAACGCGGATTGTGTCAAGGTCTATTGAATTTATAACGCTGTCAAGCTCGTTCAGCACCTCTGTGTTAAGCGCGTTCAGCGCCCCCTGTCGGTCAATCGTTATAATGCCTACTGCGTCATGAGTTTCGTATTTTATAAACTGCATTTAATTACCCCTTTCCCTGTATGCGGTATGCGTGTATCAAATATTGCCGCTTAGCCTTCGTATGCCTTAACCGCCATTGCGCAGCCCTGACCGCCGCCGATGCAGAGCGTGGCAAGTCCTGTCTTTGCGCCCGTGCGTTTCATACCGTAAAGAAGTGTGACAAGAATTCTGCAGCCTGACGCGCCGACCGGATGACCGAGGGCGATAGCGCCGCCGCTGACATTGAGTTTTGCAAGGTCAAAACCGAGTTCCTTGCCGACCGCGACTGACTGTGCCGCGAAAGCTTCGTTGGCTTCAATCATATCAAAATCTTCAATCTTGAGACCGGTTTTTGCCATAAGTTTTTTTGTGGCTGCCACGGGGCCTATGCCCATAATGCGCGGTTCGCAGCCCGCAAGAGCACCGTCAACCCACTCAGCAAGAATTTCTGAACCGTATTCCTTTGCCTTTTCCTCTGACATGACCACGACTGCCGCAGCACCGTCATTGATGCCCGAGGAATTACCCGCCGTAACAATACCGCCGTCGCGTTTGAAAGCAGGTTTCAGTTTTGCGAGAGTTTCTATTGTCATACCGGCGCGCGGACCTTCATCCGTGTCAAAAAGAATTGTTTCCTTCTTCTTCTTGATTTCAACGGGAACGATTTCTTCCTTGAAAATTCCGGCTTTGACTGCCGTTTCGCATTTCTGCTGGCTGGCGAGAGCAAATTCGTCAAGTTCTTCTCTTGTGAGCCCCCACTGCTCGCAGATATTTTCAGCTGTCATACCCATGTGAATGTCATTGAAAGCATCCCACAGAGCGTCCTTAATCATCGTGTCATACATTGTGGCATGACCCATACGGTAGCCGTAGCGTCCCTTGTCGAGCGCATACGGTGCCATTGACATATTTTCCGCGCCGCCTGCGATAACGATGTCAGCGTCGCCATCGCGAACCATACGCGCAGCCATGTTCACGCTTTCAAGACCTGAACCGCAGACAACGTTGATGGTGACTGCCGAAGATTCAACAGGCAGACCGGCGTTGACTGCGATCTGACGCGCCACGTTTTGACCGAGCGCTGCCTGAATAACGCAGCCCATATACGCGTGTTCGACTGCTTCTGCAGGAACGTTTGCTCTTTTAAGAGCTTCCTTGACTACGATTGTGCCGAGCTGAACTGCCGGTGTTGCCGAGAGCGCGCCGCCCATTGTTCCGATTGCTGTGCGGCATGCGCCTGCGAGTACTACTTTTCTTGCCATGGTGAAAATCCTCCTTGAATTGTGTATTGTGATATTACGATTACTCACATATATATGCTTGCTGTGCAAAGCGCATATAACCTAACATAAAAACGTGCTGATACAGCTAGAAACGGTTTACAACCATTCACAAAACATTGTTAAAAATTTCACAAGCATTATAAAACAAAATAACCAAAAAAGCAAGACAAAAAGGGCAGAAATTTTATAAAAACGGTACAAAATGGCACAAAAAACACGAAACTTATGTGATATATGCCGTAACACTATACGGACAAAACAAAACAGCCGGGGCGATGGTCCGGCTGCTTTGCAATAAAGGAGGCTTCAAATTAAACAAAATGAAGCACAATGAAACATATAGCAATGTTATCATTTTTTCAAGCTTTGTCAAGTTTTTGCAGCTTTTTTCAAGTGGTGAACAGAGACAACTTTGGAAAAAGCGGAACACGCTTAACGGCAGCAACGTTAAGAATACAAAACAGTCGGAGGATAAAACTACCGGCTGTGAAAGTACGCTGACTGATGAATGTTTAGTGTTTATTCCGCGTAATCAGCATCTTTAATTTTCCATTCTGTTGCACCTCCCTAGATGTTGCGGATTTTCAGGTGCAGCGGCTTTTCCTGCACGCAATTTTCCCGTACCAAAACTCTTTTGACTTGACACGACCATGGCTGCCAGTATTGGAGGTGCCACAGTAAAAAATCTGATAGAAGACAAAAGCGGCTTATGGCGGGATACGTCAACGGAAAAGTGAAAATATCACCACTTGAAACAGCGTGTGAAAAAACATCGACGACAACATCATGCAGCTGTTTAGTATTTTGAGTATATAAAACAATTCTGATAGGTTTTCGGCTCTATTCTAATCCAAATAACGTGTCTGCCAATGCGCCACACACAATCCCACCATAAGATCTAGAGGCATCATAGCCTATCTGTAGGACTCACCATTAAAACCTATAATGGTGCCGTCTTTTGCGGGGCTTGTTCTTGATATACATATGACGGATGGTTCATCAATTTTATACTCCTTGTACACTACATAATAAGCCTGGGTTTTGGAAAGTCCACATTTTTTTATTCAGTTTGTTCTTGTGGAGTGTGCAGGATATACTTGCCACACATTCTGAACGTGTTACTTGTCTGCCAGACTGAGGATGGTGCATGATGTTTCACAAAGTGGGTAATAAAAAAGCTGGAATACAGGCAGAAGGCAGCGTAGCAATAGATAGGAGATAGAAAGAACTACAAAGCAAAACTCGTAAACGAACGGTCTGTAAACTGCAATCTAAAATTTGCGCTTTACGGTTGTAACATAAACAGGCGCCCTTGCGGGCGCCTGTTTATGTTGTGTTTATTCGAGTCCGATTATGACCGCAATCTGGAGCATAATCATTTGGAGCACATAGAGCATGCCGCAGAGAGGTATAAACCATTTGAGCCATTTTTCGTAAGGAATGCCTGCGATACCGCAGATGATAACGCAGCCGCCTGTCGGCCAGAGAAGGTTGCTGAGTCCGTCGCCGAACTGGAAGGCAAGGCAGGCGACTTGGCGTGAAAGTCCGAGGTTGTCCGCAAGCGGAGCCATAATCGGCATTGTGACTGCTGCCTGTCCTGAGCCTGAGGAAACAGGGAAGTTTATGAGTGTCTGAACGAAGAGCATAAGTTGTGCAGATACCCAGTGCGGTGCGCCTCTGAGCAGGTTGGTGAGGGCATAGATGATTGTGTCGATGATTTTCGCGTCCTGCATAACAACCATAATACCTTTTGCCAAACCAGTGAGCATTGCGCCCCATAAGATTGTTTTCGCGCTTGCCGTGAATTCGTCGCAGTATTTGTTAGGACTCCAGCCCATAATTGCCGCAGCGACTATTGACATGATTGTGAAAAGTCCGCAGAGTTCCGGATAGTCCCAGCCTTTTTTAATGAGACCGTACATTAGTATGAAGAGTGTTACGACGAGGTCAATAAGTACAAGTGCGGTCCTGCCGTCAAATTTGTATTCGTCAAGTGAGTCGCTTGTAAAAGCGTGCGGTGATGTCAGCCCATAAACAGGTGAAATCATCGGGTCTTTTTTGTATTTAATGCCGTAGCGGATGAGATATGCCGCCGAAGCCGCCATGAATACTACGAAACAGATAACGCGGAACGGTGTTGCAGAGTAGAGAGGAAGACCGGAGATTGACTGCGCTATAGCAACTGTGTACGGGTTAAGCGTTGCTGCCATAAAGCCGATGTATTCGCCGAGCGCGAGAATAGCAAAACCAAACATTGCATCGTAGCCCATTGCAATTCCGAGTCCGACGATGAGCGGGTAGAAGCCGTAAAATTCTGAAAGCATACCGAAAGCGGAGCCGCCTATTCCGAAAAGCACCATGAGAATGGGAACAACCCAAAGTGATT
The DNA here is from genome assembly GCA_045642025.1 of Synergistaceae bacterium. GTDB lineage: Bacteria > Synergistota > Synergistia > Synergistales > Synergistaceae > Equadaptatus. The sequence continues at coordinate 21,437 of JAZUIB010000039.1, read as the reverse complement.
TGCTGCCGAATTTTTTGAGGACTGAGCCGATTCCTGCGTGGAAAGCACCTGTTTTGACCATAACACCGAAGGTGCCTGAGCAGAAAATCATTACGAAGAAGATCCCTGCCGCGTCAACGCAGCCCCTGAAAAGCGCGCCGAAAGTTGCAAGGAATCCTGTTGTTTTGACGCCTTCAGCTGTTTTTTCGATAAATTTGAAGGTGCCTTCAACTGCGACCTTACGCATTTTACCGTTGACGTCGATTTCTTGATAGTCGTAACTGCCGGACGGTACAATCCAACTGAGTATTGCGGTAATTGCAATCATTGCCGCAATGATGATCCAGGTATTCGGAAACGCGAATTTCTTCTTTGCCTGTTCTGCCATTTGTTACTCCCCCTTAGAGTTTAGTTTAGCTGAACGCTAAATGAATTACTGTTATAGCTTTGCTTTACGGACTGCCTAAATAAAACAGCCGCTGCTTTTGCATCGGCTGCGATAAACTCCTTTGATGGAATTTTGACTAATACATAGCTCTCCGCAAAAGCGACAGTCAAACGGATGTTATCCGGTTGCCCGGGCAGAGTCCGCAAAATTCTGCCTTCGGCAGCGGCCCCTTTCACAACGGCAACGGCTTTGCGATGCCTTTTGCACCGTCGGTACTTTTGACAACTGCTCCTCTATCCTTTAGCAATATTCAGTTATAACTTGGCGATTATAGCACGGTTTTGCTTACGGCACAACGATTAAACAAAATATCTCCTAGTTATTGCCCTTAATATTCAAAATATGCCTTTGCAAGTATTTCGTTATCTCGCATCATGCACTGCCCGTTTGCGAAAAGTGTTGTGAGCGTGAGGCTGTCGTCGATGAGCTGAATGTCTGCGTCGCTTCCTGTCGCAAGGCAGCCTTTTTTGGGATATAGTCCGAGAGCTGCCGCGATATTTTTTGTCACCGGCAGCAGTGCTTTTTCAAGCGGCATGAGTGTTGTCATTGCTTTAATTGTGTCATGCAGAGCGCTGATTCTGCCCGCTGTTATACCTGTCATTTCTTTTTTGTTATTCCACACTGGCATGCTTCCGTTGCTGTCCGTGCTGAGCGAGAGAGTGCCTTCCGGTGCTTCGTCAAGTGCATCGGCAATAAGACGTATTCTGTTTTGCATATCGTCAGGGTCGCAGGTGAAATCGATATATCCGCCGCGCTTTGCCCAGCGTATTGCTGCGTCATATTTCGGCGCAAGATGCGTAGGACGGAAAGTTGTGATCGGGATTTCTGTTTCATCTGCTATCTCAAAAAGCATGTCAAGTTTTGCTTTGCCCATGCCGGTGTGAAGATGTACAACACCCGGTTTACCCGACAGGAGTCCTGCAACGCGTGCATCGGACGCGAGTTTGATGAGGGATTCTTTTGTCATATTTGCGCTGCGGTGGTCGCTTATTGCTATTTTTACGCCGATAATAACATCTACATATACAATGTCATCAAGCACTGATCCTGTCAGAGTAGGACTGGGGTAATTATAATTTCCGGTGAGACAGAAGGCTGTGAGCCCGTATTCGTTGAATGCTTTTGTTTTTGCAACGAGACTGCCTACACTGCGTGTGGTGCCGTCAGTGCCGAGCACGCCGACCAATGTTGTAACACCGGCTTTGACCGGCTCGCTGAATTTGAGAGAAGGCACCTGTGTTATGAAACTGCCTTCGCCGCCGCCGCCGGTAATATGCACGTGCTGGTCAATGTATCCGGGAACGGCGAATTGTCCGCGGCCGTCAAAAATTTCTGTATCCGGATAGTTGAAAGTTATTGAGTCTTCAACGGCTTCAATTTTTTTGTCCGCGACAAGAATGTCGCTTTTTTTCCACTGTCCTCCGCGGTATGCGGTAACATTTCTAATAAGTTTGAGAAACATTTTTTCACCCCGTAAATATAAATGGCTGTCAGAAAAATTCTTTATAACAGACTAACGGTGTTATTATATACCGTAAGGCAGGATTTGAAACAAAATACTCGTACGGGGGCATAAAAATGACAACTATACTGAAAATAGCAACATTCAACGTAAATTCCGTGCGCAGCCGTATGCCTGTGCTGAAACAATGGCTTTCGGAAGTCGGCGCGCCCGACGTGGTATGCTTTCAGGAAACAAAATGTGTTGACGCTGAGTTTCCCCGTTCGGATTTCGAACAGCTTGGCTACGTCTGCAATTTCAGAGGTATGAAAAGCTACAACGGCGTTGCGGTAATTTCACGCACAGCGCCTGACGAAGTGCATTTCGGACTTGAAGACGAACCGGAGGAGGGGCGCGAAGAGTCTGAAAACGCGCGTGTTGTCCGTGTCCGTTTCGGCGATTTTAACCTTGTGAACAGCTACGTGCCGCAGGGAAAAGAAATTACGCACCCTGATTATCCGTACAAACTGCGCTTTTTCGCTCGGCTGAAAAAACTGTTTAAGACAAAATACACACCGGAAGATAAACTGCTCTGGGTTGGAGACCTTAACGTAGCGCGCTGCGACATGGACATTGCGAATCCCAAGGGAAAAAAAGAACACGTCTGTTTCACGCAGGAGGTCAAGGACGCTCTGACTGACGTTATGGAGTTTGGACTTACCGACATATTCAGGCAGCACAGACCGAACGCGGGAGAATTTACCTTTTGGGACTACCGTGTCAAAAATTCGCTTGAACGCAATATAGGCTGGAGAATAGACCATCTGCTCGGCACGAAAAAAGTTGCGGACGCGTGCAGGGGCGTTGTCGTTGAACGCAGACTGAGAGCGATGGAAAAACCGTCAGACCACACGGCGGTGATTGCGGACTTTGAATTGTAACATATAAATTGTATGCAATTTATATCTAAAACGCAAAAAAAAGATGCCTGTCCCAGCATCTTTTTCGCTGCAAATACAGGTTTAACCGAGTTTTTTATTCAGGAACTTAACAACCTGTCCGACGCAGAGCGCTGAAAGCACTGTGCCTTCGCGTATGACTATGTTTCCGCCCGTAAATGATGAAAAACCGCCGAGGAATATCAGCTGTATAAGCAGAGCGAGCGTTATAAGGCTGACGTCAACCGCGGTTTTGCAGTCTCCGAAAACTTTTCCCGTAGTTGTTGAAATCGCCAGAGCAAGACCTTCCGCGGGCATCGGTACGAGCTTCGGCTTGAGATAAGCATAAACGCCGATTCCGATTATCACTATGCTTGCCGCGAGGTAAACAAAGCGCATTGCGTAGCACCCCGGCTTCGGAAAGCCTGCGAGAAGGTGTCCGAAAGCGTTGGGGTCTATTCCGACAAGGTCAACCATAAAGCCAAATACTATCGCAAGGGGAATTCCGAGTACGTTCATAAAATTGAATTTTTTGCGCAGCACGATAAACTGCGCCGCTACAAGCAAACAGTAGATGACCATGACCATCTGACCGAGGCTGAAGCCGAAAACGACTTCAAGAGCGCGCGGAACGGAACTGACGGGGGATATGCCCAGCCCCGAAAGTTTTGAGATGTTGATGCCGAGCGCGATTATTAGAAGTCCGATGAGGTAGTTCGCAAGACGTTTCAGCATAGTGTGTTTTCTCCGAAATAGTCGATTTTCATCGCGCGTTTAACGTCTGAAAGCGTTGAAGCCGCGACTTCGCGCGCCGCGTCGCTGCCTTCTTTAAGCATTGCGTAGATTTCGCCCATATCTTTGGCGAATTCTTTTCTGTGTTCGCGGATAGGCGTGAGTTCCTCGTTCAGAATTTCATTGAGGAAACGTTTGACCTTCATGTCGCCGAGTCCGCCTTTTGTGTAGTGTGCTTTGAGCTCGTCAAGGCTCTGATAATCGGGCAGATAGCGTTCAAAATGCTCCGGCTTGCAGAAAGCGTCAAGGTAGATAAAGCAGGTGTTGCCTTCAAGATGCCCGGGGTCTGAAACCTTGAGGTGCAGCGGATCTGTGTACATCGACATAACCTTCTGTTTAATTTCATCCGCTTCGTCTGCGAGATAGATGCAGTTGCCGAGTGATTTACTCATCTTTGCTTTTCCGTCGGTGCCAGGGAGTCTGAGGCAGACTGCCTGTGTCGGAAGAAGAATATCCGGCTCAACGAGAACCGGCGCGTAAATTTCGTTGAATTTGCGCACAATTTCGCGTGTCTGCTCAATCATCGGCTTCTGGTCTTCGCCTGCGGGTACAGTTGTCGCCTTGAACGCCGTGATGTCTGCCGCCTGGCTGATCGGGTAGGTGAAGAAGCCGACGGGAATGTTCGCTTCGAAATTCCTCATCTGAATTTCGGCTTTGACCGTTGGATTGCGCTGTACGCGCGCTACGGTGACGAGATTCATATAGTAAAAAGCAAGCTCCGTGAGCTCTGAAATCTGCGACTGGATGAAAATTGTCGATTTTGCGGGGTCAAGTCCGACCGCAAGGTAGTCAAGCGCTACTTCACCTATGTTTGCGCGTATTTTTTCAGGATTGTCGAAATTGTCTGTGAGCGCCTGCGCGTCTGCGAGGAATACGAAAATTTTGTCGTAAAGCCCTGAATTCTGATGGCGGACTCTTTCTCTTAGAGAACCTACGTAGTGTCCTATGTGAAGTTTTCCGGTCGGCCTGTCGCCGGTAAGTATAATCTTGCTCATTCAGTCAGCCTCCTTTAGCTGTTTATCATAACTGACATATTTTATATCGTATTTTGATTTATGGCAAAGGCATAAAAGGCGCAAGCGGTAATTACAAATCAGATGATATTTTTAAAAGTTCAAAAAAAATATACCAAAAAGCTATGGTGGAGCAGAAATGTGTCTCTGCGCAGTTGTGAACGACCTTTATGGTGTTAAAGGCAGGGAAATTGGATAAATTTGATCTATGGATAATGAGATTGGAGAAATTGACTTATTTTGATGTTATTCTGTAAAAAAATGATGCCCCGAGAGATAGCAGGCATCTTATATACGTTATTGCTGTATAAAACTTATCAGATGTTTAATTTCGTCAATTGTTATTCCTGTGTGTTGTGAAAGCAGTCTGTAACCAAAATTATCATGTCCGCTGAACTTTGAAATATCAGTTTTGTGTATCTGCCATGGACCGCTGGGATTTTCTTTCATCAGTCTGCGAACTGCCGCTTCTGCCATAATCAGCTCTCCTAGCGCGGGGTGGTGCGGACCTCCGATAACTGACTGGGCAAGAGTATCTGTTTCCTGTAGTCCTACACGTATAATGTTGAAGCCTTTTTCTTGCGCGCTCTCAAGCAGTTCTCCTCCCCATGAAACAGCTCTTTCTACGGTCAACGGTGTGTAGCGCCCGTCGGAAAGCATATTGGCGAGCTCTGTACCTTCGATAACAAGGCAGGGATAAATTCTTAGGTCCCAGATGTTTCTGCCTTTGATTTCAGTAAGTTTTTCAAGGTCGGAAAGCGAACTTTCCCGCGTTTGTCCGGGAAGCCCTATCATAAGCTGCACACCGAGAGGAAAGCCTTCTGCAGCCGCATGGGCAACACTTTTCAGAACGTTGCGCGGGTTCAGCTCTCTTTTGCATGCGCGAAGCACCTGAGCGTCAAGAGACTGTATTCCGAGTTCGGCACAGCTGATTGGATAATTTTTCAGCAAATCACATACGGTGTCATCGTCAAGGTCGTTGGGATAGGTGGAAAAACGAACACAACTGCCGTTTGGAGCAGTTTGGACAACCGCATCGAGATAGGCTTTTACAGTATCTAACGGAAAACGCAAAAAGGAGCCACCGAAAAAACAAATTTCCCGCGGCTCGGTAAGTTCTGCAAGCGCAGCGCGGACAAAAGCAGCATCGGGAATTTTTTCCGCGCCGGTTATTTTGTTCTGATTGCAGTATACACACCGTCCGGGGCATGCTGCAAATGGCAGAAAAAACGGGAATTTCTTCATGTATCCGGCTCCTTGAGATTTTCTGTCTATATTATACTCCGATGAGGTATAATATTGCATTATGAGAAAGAGAAAATCCTCGGCAGGTTGTATAGTATTTATTATTTTGATATTGCTTACGGTGTATGCCGCATGCAAAATACCCGTGTTTCTCGGAAATGAAAGAGAACGGCTGTCTGTGCGCTGGGAGAATGGTTATAAGGCGTGGGAAAACAAAAACTATGCCGAAGCTGAGAAAAACTGGGACGTGCTGCCGCTGCGTCTTTATGAGGTACGCCGTCCGGCAAAGTTTTTATACTGGCGCGCCAAGGCTTTGGAAAAAATGGGGAAAAATAAAAAGGCTGAATCAGTACGCAGTAATCTGCTCGAAAAATATCCGCTTGATTATTATGCTTTCAGACTGCGTCCGGACAAAGGCGGCGTGAATACAAAGAATAAAAAAGAACTGCTGTCAGACGTAAAAGATAAATTCAAAACTCTTTATGAGGATGAAGTTAATTTTGCGGCACAAAAAAGTGGCGTTGAAAAAGAGCTTATATGGGCTGTAATGAAACGTGAAAGTAAATTTAACCCGCTTGCGGTGAGTTCCTCCGGCGCTGAAGGTTTAATGCAGCTTATGCCGGAAACTGCCAAAGAAATTGCGAGGAAAAACGGCATAAACAGGTTTTATATGCTGCATCCGATGGATAATATATTGATAGGTTCCTTGATGATTGGTAAAATGCTGAAACGCTGCAACGGCAATGTCCTGCGTGCTTCTGCGGCATACAATGCCGGACTTGCCAATGTGAACTCTTGGAAAAAATACAGAGAGGACGAAGATATGTGGGTCGAAAATATCCCTTATCTTGAAACAAGAGAATTTGTCCGTTGCGTGTATGAAAATTATTCAATATATAAACTGCTTTTAAGAGTAGAATAGCCAACAGTCCGCGACAGTTTTTTATGATGCGGCGAATAATGTTAACGCAGGGGTACTGTGCCGCAGGGCACTGTTGAGAAGGCAGACGCCTACCCTTTGAACCTGTAGGTTAATACCTGCGCAGGGAGCAAATAACCGGTCTGCCATAAGGCAGATTTTATTTTGGAGAGAAATTATGAATAAAGAGAATATTCAGAGAAAAATGAGCACTGTTTTTGAAAAGGCAAAAAATATCCGCCCGCTTGTACCGTCTGTAACAAACTATGTTACCGCAGGATTTGTGGCTGATTGTCAAGTTGCTGCCGGCGCATCAGCGGCTATAGTAAATATGCCTGACGAAGTGTGTCGTTTAGCCGAAAAGTGCGCAGCATTTTATATTAACTTGGGCACAATGTTTCCTGTTTATGAAAAAACAATACAGGCGGCAGCAGAAAAACTTTCCGAAATTGAGAAACCGTGGGTGCTTGACCCTGTCGCAGCGGGGCTTGGAAATCTGCGGACGGCTCTGTTGCTTGAACTCAAAAAATATAAGCCGCCTGTTATACGCGGCAATGCTTCGGAAATTATTGCACTGGCGCGTCTTTGGAAAACAATTGAAGGCGAAGCCTGCGACTGCGCGATTGACTCATCGCATCAATCCGAAGAGGCTCTTGACGCGGCTGTCGCGCTTGCGAAGTACACCGGAGGTGCGGTAGCAGTTTCAGGAGTTACTGATTATGTTACCGATGGTAATCAGACAGTTGTTTCTTACGGCGGCTCAGTTCTTATGGAACGCGCAGCAGGGTTTGGCTGTGCACTGGGCGGTGTTGCCGCGTATTACCTTGCTCTTGCCCCTGAAAATCCGTTTACCGCTGCACTGTGCGCAGTTAATGCCTTTAATTTTGCCGGACGTGAAGCTGAAGCAAAGTGTCAGGCTCCAGGAAGTTTCAGAGTGGCTTTCCTTGATATGTTATACAGCCTTACAGTTGATAATATTGTGTGCAATTCATTTGAATTAAGGAGTTGAAAATGAGGTCATTCAATCTGTCTCATTATCTTGTCGCAGGTCCTGAAAACTGTATGCACCATACATATTCAGATATAGTTTATGCTGCTGTGCGCGCAGGATTTACCTGTGTGCAGGTGCGTTCAAAAACTGCGCAAGACAATGAACTTATAAAACTGCTGGAAATCGCAGCGGGAATAATTGCGGAACTCAAAAAGCAGGATAAGGTTACCCTGCTTATTAACGATCGTGCGGATATTGCAAAAGCTGCAGCGGAACTCGGTATAAAGGTTGACGGAGTACATGTCGGGCAGGAGGATATGTCTCCGTCTGAATGCAGAAAAATACTCGGCGAAAACACCGTGATAGGTTTGTCCGCCCCACAGGAAAAACTTTCAGAATATCTTGAAACTGCTGAACTGTCTTGCGTGGATTATTTCGGCATTGCTCCTGTGCATGAAACAGAAACGAAAAAAGATTTGAAAAAGGACAGAGCGAACAGGACAATAATCCCATCTGCAGAAGAGATAGATACTTTTGCAAAAAAATCTCCGCTCCCTGTAGTCACTGGAGGCGGAGTAAAATCTGCAGATTTGCCGCTTTTGGCCAAAACTGCCGTGTCAGGCTATTTTGTTGTCTCTGCCGTATGTGCTGCCGCAAACCCTTATAATGCGGCCTGCGAACTTGTAGAAACCTGGAATGCAAACAGATGAAACCTTTGAAGGAGACAAAAGGATTTATTTATTTATCATAATGTAACCTTGTTCCTCCGGTTTTTTAGTCATTTTCATAATACGCTGCGAAAAATCTCTGTCTGCCGCTTTTAGTCTCTGAATGTCTGCAGTGCTGAGCTGATAATTCTGCGGGGAGTTTAAAGCATCTGAAATAACCATAACCCTTGAAGTTCTGCTTCCGTCTTTTTTCTGCCGCTGTACCCATGTAGGAATTATTTCTGCGCTTTCTATTACTGTTTTATTGTTTTGTTTTTCAATATTCAGTTTTACTATTGCACCTACATCACGAGGTTTAATCCACTGATTGGAAATAAAATTACCCATTGACCATGCAATAAAATTGCCGTTTCTGAATTCAAACTGCTGAACTACATGCGGATGTGAAGCAATAACAACATTGACACCCTTATCAAGCAGCCATTTTACAAAACCTTTAATAAACGGAGGCGGGGCAGGGCGGTACTCTATGCCTATGTGCGGCATTGCTACGATCAAATCAGGGTTAAGCGATTTTGCTCGCTCAATATCTTTAGCAACTTCATTCTGCAGTGCCAGTGCGACAGACCATTTTTTATTGTTTGCGACAGGAATTTTATTTGTACTGAATGTCCATCCGACAAAAGCAACTTTAATGCCGTTTACATCTTCAACCAGGATCTTTTCTCGGTCTTCTTTGCTGGCGTATGTGCCGAAATGATCAATTGCTCTGGCATCAAGCTGCTCAATAGTTCTGACTATGCCCTCAAAATTTCTGTCCATGCAATGATTGTTAGTCGTTGTAAGGACATCAAAACCGGCATCCTTTATGGCATCGGCATATTCATCTGGAGCGTTAAAACGCGGAAAGCCGCTGTAAACTCTTTGGGCACCGCTAAATGTGGTTTCGAGATTTCCTGCAGCCAAATCTGCTGATGATATTATCGGTTTTACAAATTCAAATGAAGGATAAAAATCATATCCGTTTGCCCGTTTTGCCGTTACAATCTGAGGCATATTAGCCATAAGGTCTCCCGTGAAAAGAAGTGTTGCTTTCTGAAGGTCGCTTTTTTCGGTAATGACTGTTCCGTCAGCGAGGGTGCCTGCAACGGAAATATGCTGCATTTGCGGGAGAAACAACAGTGTACATATAAGCATACACGAAAATATAAAACGTTTTTTCACGGAAGTTATCCCCTCAGCATTATCACAGCAGGTTTACTGATATTTTATTTATTATTGATGATATACCCTGGCACATCTGCTTTTTTAGTCATCTTCATAATGCGCTTTGAGAAGTCTCTGTCTGCTTCTTCAAGGCGCAAGATATCCATGGCCTTGAGCTGATAATCCTGTTTTTTACTCAGGGCGTCAGAGATGATAAGGACTCTTGAAGTTTTGCTTCCGTCATTTTTATTCACCTGTACCCAGGTGGGTATTATCTCTGCGCTGTTTATCAGCGTTTTACCGCCGCTCTTTTCAATGCTGAGTTTGACCATAACGCCCATATCTCTTGGCTTGGGCCGCTGATTAGAAATAAAATTGCCCATTGACCAGGCGATGAAATTCCCGTTTCTGAATTCAAACGGCTGAACTACATGAGGATGTGAAGCAATAACGATATTGACGCCGAACTCAAGTAATCTGCCGACAAATGATTGAACTTGAGACGGAGGAGTCAAAAGATATTCGGTTCCTATATGAGGCATCGCCACAATGAGGTCAGACTTAAGTGCTTTTGCGCGTTCTACGTCTTTTTTAACTTCATTCAGTCCGGTAAGTGCTACCGACCATTTTTTGTTACTGTCTATACGAATGCCGTTAGTACCGTAGGTCCACCCGATAAACGCAACTTTTATTCCGTTTACCTCTTTCACCAGAACCTTCTCTCTGTCCTCTCTTTTAGCATATGTCCCAAAATGGGATATCCCCTTTGCATCAAGTTGTGCCACAGTTCTGCAAAGACCGTAAAAATTTCTGTCCATGCAATGATTGTTAGTAGTTGTAAGAACATCAAAACCAGCATCTTTAAGAGCATCGGCAAATTCATCCGGCGCGTTAAAACATGGGTAACCGCTGTAACCCTGTTTTTCGCCGCTTAAGGTTGTTTCAAGGTTTCCGACAGCCAGATCTGCCGAGGATATTACCGGTGTTACAAATTCAAAAGATGAGTGAAAATCATAGCCGTTTGCCCGCTTTGCCTTTGTAATCTGCGGCTTATGTACCATCAAATCGCCGGTAAAAAGCAGAGATGCTTTCTGAGGCAGCGGTTTAGCAGTTTGTTCTGCTGCTACAGGTTCTTTATTGTCTGTTGCGGAAAGAGGCGACATATGAAACAACAGTAATCCTAACAGAATTGCAACAGTACAGCAAATTATTGAAATACGTTTCTTTAATGTAAATGTAAATATGATAAACACCTGCTCTTCTATAATCCGGATAAATATCTTGGCTTAAAAATGCCGTCTTTAATTAATATACTTTATATTGCATTGCAGCACAAGTCTTATATTGCGAATTTTGTTAAGCTGACTATTTATTATTGCGATCATAACTGAAAATGTTGTTAGGCGAACATCATTATTTTGTGCACAATCAAGGATTATGTACTATAATACTCGGACTGAAAATAGGCTGCAAGGGGAATTAGGTACATGTCATTTACCGGACTGTCATTTGTATATTATTTTTTACCGACAGCACTGATACTGTATATAATAACGCCGGATGTTCTGAAAAATGGCGTGTTACTGCTGATAAGTCTGTTTTTCTACGCATGGGGCGAGCCGTTGTGCGTAATGCTTTTGATTCTGTCAGCGGCAATAAACTTTTGCGGCGGATTATGTATCGGGAAATACAGAAAAAAATATATACCTGCGGTATTCATTCTGCTGAATCTGCTTCCGCTTGTAATTTTCAAATATGCGGCATTTTTCTGCTCTGCGTTTAGCTCTATTGCAGGGCTGAATATTGCAGTTCCGCGCTTTCCCCTCCCTGTTGGAATTTCATTTTATACATTTAGGGCAATATCATATATTGCAGATGTGTGGTCAGAAAAAACAGCCGTACAGAAAAATCCGGTATCTCTCGGTCTGTACCTTGCATTTTTCCCGCAGCTTACAGCCGGTCCCATAAACAAATACAAGGAATTTGCCGGACAACTTAAAGAGCGTATATTCAGCGAAGACAAGTTTATAGACGGATTCTGCCGTTTCTGCTGCGGGCTGGCAAAAAAACTTCTCATTGCTGACAACATTGCGCAAATATGGAAAAGTGTTTCGGCGTCGGGCGAAATCTCTGCTCCTTCGGCATGGCTCGGAGCCTTTGCCTACACTCTGCAGATATACTACGATTTCTCCGGATATTCTGATATGGCAATAGGACTGAGCGGTATGTTTGGTTTTACATCCTGTGAAAACTTTAACTATCCCTACCTTGCAGAAACAGTAAGCGACTTCTGGCGCCGCTGGCATATAAGCCTTGGAAGCTGGTTTAGGGAATATGTTTATATACCTCTTGGAGGAAACCGTATAAACGCCGAAAATTACCCCACGTCAAAAATTCCGCGTTTTAGAGCGGCCGCACGCCATATGTTTAACATCTTTGCGGTATGGGCATTAACAGGGCTGTGGCACGGAGCTAATTATACATTTGTTGTATGGGGTCTTTATTATGCGGTATTGCTCGTAGCGGAAAAATACTGCTTAAAGAAAATTAACATACCAAGATTTATCGGCACGACAGTAACATTTGTACTGGTTATGTTCGGATGGGTTATATTTGCTTCGCCTGACTTAAACTCGGCTGCAGCCTACATAAGCAAAATGTTTGGGTTCGGCGCGGCGGCGAAAGATTTTTCATATCTTTACCTACTTTACTCATACAGATATATACTGCCTCTGGCAATAGCCGGAATTTTCCCGTTACCTGTGAAATATTTCAGAAAAACAGCAGGAAAGAACTATTTCTCAAAGATATTGCTTTCGGTAATAATGCTTGCAGTGTGCACGGCATATCTTATGGACAATACACTCAGCACATTCATTTACTTTAAATTTTAAGGCGGTCCGAAGATGGAATACAACAGTTTTGACCATACACCATGTGATGTGCCTACAGAAGACAGTACAAAAAACGCCGGCAATAACATAAAACGTAAAATTGTTGCCTGTTCCTGCATAGTGTTTGTGCTTTGCCTGCCTATGATTTTGAGTGCTGCCGCAAAGCATACAGAGTATTCCGCAGACGAAAACAGGCCGCTTGCGCAGTTCCCTGCAATTTCGGCTCAATCTCTGTTTAATGGTTCTTATACAGCGGGAATCTCTGATTATTTTTCAGACCACTTTGTCAGACGCAGTAACATAATTGCGCTGAAAAGCAAACTTGAAATCCTGTCGGGGAAAAAAGAAAACAATAATATTTTTGTGGGAAAAAACGGCAGCCTTATTGAAAATTCTGCCGCACTTTACGCAAAGCAGAATGTTGCAGGGATAATTGCCGATAATATTAAAGGAATTAATGCACTTGCCAAACATCCGTACTATAACGTTAAAGTAGCTGTCGTTCCGGACGCGTTTGAGATAATGAGAAAACAGCTGCCTGAAAACACATACAAAAGTGTCTACTGGTCTACCTACAAGCAGCTGAAATCAAAACTGTCTTCAAAGGTTAAGCTTATTGAATGCAGCGGACTTCTGCTGAACCATAACAAAGAATATATCTATTACCGGACAGACCACCATCAGACTGCGCTTGGCAGTTACTATCTGTATGCTGCACTGGGCGGAACACTGGGGTATAAAGTGTATCCCAAAACAGATTTTAAAATAAAGAACGTAAATGCGGATTTTCGGGGTTCTCTGTGGTCTAAATCCGGTTTTATAAAGGTTTCTCCGGATATAATAAGCACATATACGCTTACCCCTAAACCATATAAATGTACAGTAACATTTCCCGGAGAACAGGGCAAAACTATGTCTTCGTTATACAATCCGTCAAGACTGTTTCAGAAAAACAAATATGATTACTACCTTGACGGTAATCACGCTGTAACGGTTATAACCAGTTCCTGCGGCACGAACAGTAAAATTGCGATTCTGAAAGATTCTTTTGCGCACAGCCTTGTGCCGTTTCTTGTAAATCATTACAGTGAAATTCATCTGATTGACATGCGTTACTACAACAAAGACATATATCAGTATCTGGAAAACTCCGGAATAGAAGACATACTTATCCTTTACGGACAAAATACGTTTATTGCGGATACAAATCTTGCCAAACTCAATATGAATTCTGGTACATCTGCCAATATACCGGCAGGCATAGAGTGTGTTGTTCCTAAATCTATGCCTGTTGATGATTCATATTTCTCTGACGCAGTATTTATAGGAGATTCCCTGACTCTTGGACTGGGAAGATTTTCCGGAATAAAAGCGCATTTTATGGCGATCGGCGGTGTCGGAACAAGCAATATCTTCAGTAAAACACTTTCGAACGGCAGAAAAATTACCGAAGAACTTAAGCGTATGCCTCATGTGGGCAAGATATATATAATGCTGGGAGCAAATGAACTTGCTGTAATTAAAACGCCTCAATCATATATAGAGCGATATAAAAAAGTTATAGATACAGTACGTCAATACCACCCGTCTGCAATAATATATATAGAATCCATTATGCCTGTAACAAAAGCCAAATCAGCAACAAGCAAGTTCAATAACCAGAAAGTAAACGCCTGCAACAAGGAGCTTCGTAAACTTGCAAAAGAAAAACGCTGCTACTATGTTGACCTTCACAGCGCCATTGCAGATTCAGAAGGAGCTCTGCCGTCAGGCATTGCTACCAAAGACGGCGTACATTTAAATACTGCCAAAGAATACAAGAAACTTGCGGCATATCTTCGCACGCACACCATTGCTTCCGGAAGTAAAAAACAAAATACTTCCGTAAAAGTACAGGGCATACCGTCATCACCTGACGCAGAAAAAATTGTTGAAAAAATAATGACAAAAATTGCTTTCCAGGACTCTTTAGGTATTGTTGACAATTCGCTTATTTTATCAGAATACAAACTGGAGCAGTCCGATATTGCCGCTGCCGCGCTTTGTCTGGGCAGCGGCGGAACAGCAGAAGAAATAGCTGTTTTTAAAGCTAAAGATGCTGCAGGAGTGAAAAAATTAAAAATCAGCATACAGGAACACATTGAGAAAAGAAAAAGAGATTTTGCCGGATACAGGCCGATGGAGCTGAAAAAACTCAACAATCCGATAGTCGTATCTGACGGTAACTGCATCGTTGTCTGCATAGCGGATAACGTTGACGAAAAAACTATAAAAGACTGCATAAACAGTAAATAACAAATATACAGAAAACGGATTCCGCTGACGGAATCCGTTTTTATAATGCGCTGTCAGTGTTAAAAGCTTACGACGACCGACCCTGCAATAATCATTGCCACACCTGCCCATTGAATTGCAGTCAGTTTCTTCTGCATGACAAAATGCGCGTAAAGTGCTGCCATAAGCGGACTGGTTGCCGTTATCGGCGTTACAAGCGCAACGGGGAGAGTTTTGACGCAGTATGCGTACATTGTATAGCCGATACTGAGACCGACTACTCCCGAAATCCAGTAGTATATCCTTGCTTTGACCGGCACAGAGGAAAGAGGAACGGTCTTTTCTGGAAAGAAGTACCGCATAATCGCGTGTACAACGTACGCAAGCAGCAGCAGCCAGCACGCTCTGTAAAAAGAGAGAGCTGCTGCGCCTATTGCGGTCTTCTGAAGAACAAGTTTCGTGACGATTGAACAGAGCGACCAGCTGAGCCCTGCCAGCGTTGTCAGCAGCAGTCCTGTTGCCCAGCGTTTTTTCATTTTGACCATTGTGTCTCCCTGTCCGCCGACCTTCAGCAGAGCTATTCCCACAACAACAATAGAAATCGCCGTAAACTGTACAAGGCTGATTTTTTCGCCAAGAATGGCAGCCGCAAGGAAAACGAGAAAAACGGGGTAGGCATTTGCGACAGGAATAGCTATATTAACGCCGAGCATTCTTATTGCCATGTAATAGAAAACGTCTCCGAGAATGTAGTTAAGCACCACACCCAGACCGATCATCAGCTGGATTTTTATGTCAGTAACAGGCGGTATGCGCCCGTGTTCGGCAAACAGTACAAAAACCAGCGCCGTCAGAAGAAATGCCCAGGAGCGCACAGGATTTATCTCATTGGAAGTACAGCTGCCGATGTCAGTGCCGCGGTCTATCGCCAACGGCGACACCGCCCACGAAACGGCACACATCAAGGCAAGCAGAAAACCCCACAAAGGCATGGAAAACCCTCCATAAACAATTTGGACTATTATATGCCATTTCAAGAAAATTACCCAAAAATCGTAACCGGAACATCTAATACTGCAACAAAGTTTATAATAATGAGGAGCAACGCTGTGTGTATTGGATAATCCAAAAAATGTGAAATAAAGTTATTTACAAAGGCTTGACTTAGTCAGCCACTTGCATTTATGATAGATAATAAGCATAGGCACTTTACAAAAAGGTGTTTTGCATTTGTATTGCGAGGAGGTAATAACATGAACCGCCACAATATTAAAAGTTGTGTATATACATTATTGCTGATAATTGTTATAACAGCGGTGACTGGTTTCATCGTGCCCGCTTATGCAGACAACGGACTTCCGGCAGATACGGAGCAGCCGAAGCAGACAGAAACAGAAAAAACTGCGGATGCCGGAGAGAATGTACAGGATAATGCAGTTTCTGCACAGACGGACACAAAACGCGCAGACATGGCACAACGCAGTCCGAACTATAATACATCGGCACAGAGCAGCAAAAACAATGATAACAACACACGCAAATCTTATGCGCCGTCTGTACTCAAAGCTCTTAAATATATGAAGACTGCGCCGGACAGTTTGAAAAAATGGGCAGAAAACACAGAAGGAACGCAGATTCGCAAACTTGTGCGTTTACCGGAGAACAAGCAGCGCATAGTGGCGCGTATTGCATGTTATATCCACAAATGCAACAAAAAACTTCCCATTAAGACCGTGTGGCGCGAAGCATGTGCTATATACTGCTACAGCGTAAAATACGGTCTGTCGCCCGACCTTGTGGCAGCAGTTGCAAAACTGGAAAGCAATTATTATCCGCATTGTGTCAGCAGGCATGGTGCCTGCGGAGTAATGCAGGTAATATACAGAATTCACCATGCCCGACTTGCAAAGCACGGCATAACCAAAACCAAAGAAGATATATTTGACCCGGAGAAAGGCGTGCATGCCGGAGTTCTTATCCTGCGCGGATATGTCGATGCATCCGGAGGTTCTCTGTATAAAGGTATTATGAAATATCTTGGCGGACATTCTGATAAATACTATGCCGCTTTGCAGAATACAGTAACTAAAATTCGCAAGACAGGCGAAGGTTTATACCTTTAACTGAATTAAAAAGAGTATACCCTTCCGTCATTTTCCTGATGCAAATTCACGGTATAAGTATATAATGAAAACTACATTGTACAGAAGGAGTTGTGACAGATATGGATTATAAAGAAGTTCTCGAAAAAGCAAGACCGGAACTTGGCAAATGCAAAGGCTGTCCGGTATGCAACGGGCGTGCGTGCGGAAATCTTATCCCAGGCCCGGGAGCTAAAGGCTCCGGCTTGGTGTCGGTAAGAAACTACGACAAATGGCGTGAAATTCTGCTCAACATGGACACAATATACGAAGGCGGAGAAACAGACACGTCGCTGGAACTTTTCGGCAAAAAATTTGCGCTGCCTGTTTTTGCGGGCCCCGTGGGGCTTGTTCAAGTGCACTACGCGCCGAAATATGACGACATCAGCTACTACGAAGTGCTTGTTAAAAGCTGCGCCGAAGCCGGTATAGCGGCATTTACGGGCGACGGAGTTGTTCCGCGCGTTATGGAAGCCGGAACAAAAATAATCAGCGATAACGGCGGAATCGGTGTTCCCACAATGAAACCGTGGGGCATAGACGTTATCAAAGGCAAACTTGAGCTCATCAAAAACTGCGGCTGCTTTGCCATGGCGATGGACGTTGACGCGGCAGGGCTTCCGTTCCTCAAAGGGCAGACACCGCCTGCAGGTCCGAAAAGCGTTGAAGAACTCAAAGAAATCATCAGCCTTGCGGGAATCCCGTTTATTGTAAAGGGAGTTATGACAGTCAAAGGCGCGCTCAAAGCAAAAGAAGCCGGAGCGCAAGGCATTGTCGTTTCAAACCACGGCGGCCGCGTGCTTGACGGGTGCTTCTCAACGGCAGAAGTGCTTGAAGAAATAGCAGACGCTGTCAAGGGCGACATGAAAATATTTGTTGACGGCGGCATAAGAAGCGGACTCGATGTTTTCAAGGCGCTTGCGCTCGGCGCGGACGCCGTAATAATCTGCCGTCCGTTTGTCAACGCCTGCTTCGGCGCGGACGCTGAAGGCATAAAAATCTACGTTGACAAAATTTCCGCCGAACTCAAAGACACAATGGAAATGTGCGGCGCACGCAGCCTTGCCGAAATCACGCGCGATATGGTGAGAAAAGCGCAGTAAACAGGCTGAAAAAATCCAAACGGCATAAACAGAGGGCGAACTTTCCGCCCTCTGTTTTTTGCGCTTGGGTTTGTAAATTTTTTGGTAAATTTTTTATGAAACGAATAAATAATTGACACAGGTAAAAAAAATATGCTACGCTATAACAGTGTTCTCTCTACACAAACATATATACAGGGGAGTTGAGTTTTATGGCAGAAAAGAAGAGACTCAGTTTAGCAACAAAAATTCTTATCGCAATGGTAATAGGTGCGGTGTGCGGCGCGATTTTCAAATCAAGCTATGCCGCATGGGGAGCGTTTACAGGACCGCTGGGAACAGTTTTTATCAGGCTCCTGAAAATGACAATTCTCCCACTTATTTTCTTCTCAATCGTTACAGGTGTCGCCAGTGTGGCAGACCTGAGCAAATTGAAGAAAGTGGGGGGTACGTTCCTTGTTTTCTGGTTCACAGCTTCCGCTCTTTGCGCTGCTACTGGTATTGTCTGTGCTTACATTATTAAACCGGGCGAGGGCATTCACCTTGAAGAAGCAGCAGAGAAGTTTTCTACTGAGGGCGTAAGTGTTGTGCAGAGTCTTGTCAACTGGGTGCCAGACAACGTAGGCGCTGCTTTCGCAAATTTTAACATTATTCAGGTTATAATTTTCTCACTTTTCCTTGGCATAGGCATAGCACTTCTCAGCAATGACAACGCTGCAAAAACGCCGCTTCAGAATTTCTTCAACTGCGGAAACGAAATTATGATGAAGGTTGTCGAAATGGTAATGAAATTTGCGCCTGTCGGCGTTTTCTGCCTTATGGCAGACGTTACAGGTACACTTGGCAAAGAAGTTCTTACCGGACTCGGCAAAATGCTGCTCACACAGTACGTTGCTTATGCAATCGTTCTTGTCATCATTCTTCCGCTTATGCTCTGCTTTGTCGCCAAAGTCAACCCGATTCAGCACTACATTAACGTTTTCCCTGCGATGATTCTCGCTTTTTCAACTTGCAGTTCAAGTGCAACACTTCCGTTGACAATGAAATGCTCAAAAGAGCGCTCTGGTGTTCCCGAAGAAGTTGTTAACCTTATCGCGCCCCCTGCGGCAACGATAAATATGCAGGCATGCTGCGCTGAAATGCCTATTTACGCTGTGTTTGCCGCACAGATGTTTGGAATTGATTTCGGCATTGGGCAGCTCATCGTAATTTGTATGCTCGGAATTATCATGGCAGCCGGTGTTGCAGGAGTTCCAGGCGGTGGTATTATGATGTCTGCAATTATGATGCAGTCCATGGGACTTCCGCTTACGATAGTGCCGTGGGTCGCAGGTATCTATCGTCTTATAGACATGCCTAACACAATGCTCAATGTTACCGGCGATACGGTTGGAATGGTTACGACAACCGCAGTGCTGGGAACGCTTGACAGAGATACTTTCAACGCAAAAAAAGGAATATCTGCATAATATAATTATTATTATTGCCAATCGGCAGAGAAGCGAAGCAGCGGCTTCGCTTCTCTTTGCAAAGGAGAGATATTTTTGACTGAAATAAAACTGTCGTCTGAAAGAAAAGGACTATACGGAATTGTCGGACACGTCGGAGTGGGGCATGTGCATAGCTATAACGGTTTTGTGCAGGATGACTCAGTCGGATTTGCCGTTGTTTCGTACATTCTCAGACAGGCTATTCCCACACGCACAAAAATTGCCGAAGCCTTCGCCGACGCTGACGCAAATAGTGTAACGGTTGTTACGGAAGAAGGTGGCAGAGCGACACTTTCACCGCGCAGGGGAATTACGCCGCGCGAGGCGGAAATTATTGCTTCGGCAAAAGGACTGGACGCAATATATTCGCAGAACTGCGCTATTGACGTATTCGGCAGAATATATGGACAGGGGGTTGCGGAGCTTCCGGTATGTTTTCAAGGAGCCTGCGCCCTTGCAGTGCTTGATTCGTTCAAAAAAACGGCAAAGGACAGACTGATTTTCACAACGGAAAAATTTGAAAACAAATATGACGTTTCCGCAGGAATTGTGCTTGATATTAACAATATTCCTGTATCGCTTTTGTTTGTTGTGAACGGAACAAACGGAGGCATCGGTCCTGACGAGGATTATGAAGGCAACACGAATTGGACGGAAAAGGGCGAAATTATGAAAACGCTTGGACTTGACACTGTTCTGACAACTGTCATTGAGTCAAAAGCGTTTATTCCGGTACTTGCAGAAAGCGTTGTCGAAAACAGATGGATGATTCGCGCGCAGGAAGGAATAGACAGCACCGAACTTGGCGAAGCGCTGTATGCCTCTGCTTCTGAACTTAAAATCCCTGTGCGGCTGGAAAAAAATATTATGCCTATGCCTGAGGGTGCGCTTGCTCGGTCAACAGCAGCGTTTGCGAATAAAATCGCGGAACTTGCGGGAAAACTCAGAAATGAAGACTGCTGTGCGAGAAAAGCGGAATACGTTGCTGAAATCGCAAAACTTATAAGTGAAGATGCAGGCGGCGTAACCTTTATGTCCGGCTCAGTAAACGATAAAGTGCGCGGCGCAGGGACACTTCCGGAAATTTCTGCGGTGCTTTCAATGGTTGTATCTGCAGAATATGTAAAACACTGGAAAATTCCACGTGTTACCGAAGAGGAAGTTGAAAATTACGCAAAAATTACTCTCGGAGCGGTCGAAAAACTTGCTTCAAAAAGGTAGGGGGCTGTAGCATGAAAAGGATACTTCTGATTTCAACGGGAGGAACAATAGCTTCGGAAGCAAGCGAAAACGGCCTTATCCCTGCGGTTGACGGCGCTGCGATGATACGGCTCATTCCGGAGCTTGAAGGAATGTGTGAAATTGAATACTGCGAACTGCTGAGTCTCGACAGCAGCAACCTGCAGCCGCATCACTGGACTGAAATGGCTGACGCGATAGTTGAAGCGTATGAAAAATATGACGGTTTTGTAATTTCCCACGGCACGGATACAATGGCATACACAGCTTCCGCTCTCAGCTGGATGCTTGAAGGAATACGCAAACCGATTGCAATTACCGGCGCTCAGCTTCCGATAGAAGATCCGATGACAGATGGGAAACATAATCTGCTGAATGCTTTCAGACTTGCCACGGACAAACATGCAGGTGTATATCTTGTTTTTGGCGACAGCGTTATAGACGGAAGCTGCGCAAAAAAACTTTACACGCAGAAATTTGAGGCATTTGCCAGTGTTAATATGCCGCGTGCGGCATTTATAACACGCGATGGATTCCAGTGGACAGCCGCTGAGAAAAATATGCCTGCATTTACCCCTAGAACGGCTGTTGACGACAAAGTTTTTGTTTATAAGCTGATTCCAGGCGCAAAAGAAAATGTGCTTGATTTTGCCGTTCAGACAGGTTACAGGGCAATT
>JAZUIB010000038.1:0-3837 GCA_045642025.1 Synergistaceae bacterium | reverse complement strand
AAAGAGAAAAAACGCTGTGCGGTTTCTCACCCCTCCTATATATAATGTTCAGACGATACGGTAAATGGAACACCCCAAATTAGAGCGGGTAAGACGAAAAAAAGACAACAGCGGTTAAAGGCAGTTGCATACTGACTTTATGCCGCGTTGTGAAAAAATCACAAACACAAAAATTGAAAATGAAATGAAAAATAAATGAAAAACAAATGCAAAAATTGGGGGGTGTTTCCAAATACCAAAAGTTATGAATATTATATATAGGAGAGGTATGAGAATTTTAGCTCACTTTTTTTTCAGAAACAGAAAAGGAATTAAGATTTATTTAAATTCGCTATAGTACTATTATAAAAACAGCGGTATATTCTTGGGCATTTGTAGTAAATTAGTATATGGTAATAAGTAAACCGTTATAATAGGAGAGTAGAAAAAGTAATCGTGTTTACTTATACCTCAGATCTTAAAAAGAGGGTGGCTTGGTTGTCAGTCGTTGTGTTGCTGGAAAACTATATGGCATGGTTTGACAGTATCCTTTGGAAGCCTCTTCCGTTTTTGGAGGGTGTTCCTGTTGTCGGTTGGCTTGGGTTAACAGCGATACTGCTTCTGTTCGCAGGTATTTGGTTCACGTTCACTCTTAATTTTGTTCAAATACGAGAATTCAAAATTGGCTGGAACGCTCTTTTCGGCGGTATTTTCAGCAAGGATAAGATCAAAGAGGGAAGAATGACTTCTTTTCAGGCATTGACAACGGCGGTTGCAGCTCAGGTTGGTACAGGCAACATTGTCGGTGTTTCTACCGCGATTGCCGCGGGAGGTCCTGGGGCAATATTCTGGATGTGGGTTGCGGCATTTTTCGGAATGTCAACAATATATGCGGAGGCAGTTCTTGCGCAGAAATACAAATATGTTAATGAGGACGGCACTGTTACCGGCGGTCCTGTAAGATATATTCTTGCCGCGTATCAGGGAGCAGCAGGTAAATTCCTTGCGGGACTTTTTGCGATTCTAATTATTCTGTCGCTTGGTTTCACAGGCTGTGCCGTTCAGTCCAACGGTATTTCGGAGTCGTGGAATGTCGCGTTTAATATTCCGAAATGGGTTATGGGGCTTATTGTTGCGGCGGCATCGCTTTCAATTTTCATCGGCGGTGTGAATCGTATCGCGAAAATTACGGAAAAACTTGTTCCTTTTATGGGCGTATTCTTCATCCTCGGCGCTGTTTACGTTATTCTTGCCAACGTTTCTGCCGTGCCTGCAATTTTCAGAAGAATTTTTGTGGGCGCCTTTAACCCTCAGGCTGTTTACGGCGGTGTTGTCGGCATAATGATTAAGGACGCGGTTTCAAAGGGGATCGCGCGCGGTCTGTTTTCAAATGAAGCCGGTATGGGTTCAACACCTCACGCGCACGCTGTCGCGCAGGTGGCTCATCCGACGGAGCAGGGGCGTGTTGCGATGATAGGCGTATTCTTTGTCACGTTTGTTATTGTTACGCTCACCGCACTTGTTGTTATAGGTTCAGGACTGTTTGACCCAAGTATGACAGGCGGAACACAGCTCACAGGCGCAGCTCTTGCACAGGCGGCATTCTCAACGAAAATGGGAACAACGTTCGGCAGCGCGTTTATTGCGGCAGCGCTGCTTTTCTTTGCGTTTTCAACAATTATAGGCTGGTATTTCTTCGGCGAATCAAATGTCCGTTATCTGTTTGGCAAAAGAGCGGTGCGTCTGTATGCACTCATCGTTGCGGTCTGTATTTTTGCGGGGTCGCTTGCGCAGGTTACCTGGATTTGGGATATGCAGGATGCTTTTAACGGTCTTATGATTATTCCGAACATTCTCGGTATTCTTGCCTTGTCAAAGGCTGTCAAGGAGATTATGCTGGATGGGAGAAAACAATGCCTTGGAACAGAAATTGAAAGGTAAATCATGAAAGCATACATTATCACCAACAATGTCTCGGTAAAAGAGAAATACGCTGCGGAAGATGTCTTGTATTTTGATGTTTCGTACGGCGAAATTCTTGTGAAGGTGCGCGATATGTGCCACAAGGGACACAAACTGTTGACTCATCCCTTGTCGGGCAGCGTGAAACCGAACGAAACGCCTTTTAAGTCGATTATGGTGGCAAAGGAAATAACAAAGCCGGACTATGAAGAATCTGTCAGGCTCATTGAGTTGGCAGTTCAGACGTACAATAAGTTCCCAAAACTTGATATCATTTGGAACGAACAGATATTGGATGATTTCAGGGCGGTAGATTTGGAACTGATTGACGGTGCAGTGGCTTCAATGCTGCGAAAATAAGCAGCATAAAAATAGCAGCAGGCAGCAAAAATCACAAAAATACGGAGGGAGAAGAAACATGAAGTTGGAATTGGGCTATGTCAACATCAAAGATGTAGTGATTGGTGACAAGTCGGAAATAGCTAACGGCATTCTCACAGTCAATGCAAGAGAACTCACAAATCTTGTATTGGAAGACGACAGAATAGCCAGAGTTCTTTTCGATGTCGCCAAACCGGGCGAAAGCGTCCGTATCACGCCGGTCAAAGACGTTATTGAACCGCGTGTCAAGGTGGAAGGCAACGGAGATGTCTTCCCGGGTACAGTAAGCGGAGTCGATATGGTTGGTTTCGGCAAAACGAATGTCTGCAAAGGCATGGCAGTCGTAACAGCCGGCAAAATCGTCGGTTTCCAGGAAGGTATCATCGATATGAGCGGTCCCGGCGCGGAATATTCGCCGTTCTCAAAGCTCATCAACCTCGTAATGGTCTGCGAGCCCGTTGAAGGTCTTAAGCAGCATGCGTATGAAGAAGCAGTACGTTTTGCGGGTTTTAAAGTTGCCAAGTTTATCGGCAGCCTTGCAAAGAATCTTACACCTGACTATACCGAAACTTATGAAGTAGAGAACTTCAAAGAAAACTCAGAGAAGTTCAAGGGGCTTCCGAGAGTCGGTTATGTCCACATGCTCCAGTCACAGGGACTTCTTCACGATACATATGTTTACGGCGTTGACGCGAAGAAAATTCTTCCGACAGTTCTGTATCCGACAGAAGTTATGGACGGCGCAATCGTGTCCGGAAACTGCGTTTCCGCATGCGACAAAAACCCGACGTATGTTCACGAAAACAACCCGATCGTTTATGACCTTTTCAAAGAACACGGCAAGACGATCAATTTCTGTGCACATATCATTACCAATGAAAATGTTTACCTTGCAGACAAACAGCGCTCATCAAATTTTGCAGCTAAACTCTGCGAAATGCTGGCACTCGACGCGGTAATCATTTCAGAAGAAGGCTTCGGCAACCCTGATGCTGACCTTATGATGAACTGCACAAAGATTGAAAAGAAAGGTATCAAGACAGTTCTTGTTACTGACGAATATGCAGGCCGTGACGGCGGTTCACAGTCTCTCGCAGACGCAGACCCGCTCGGCAATGCGTGTGTAACAGCAGGCAACGCAAATGAAGTTATCATTCTTCCGAAGATGGACAAGGTTATCGGAACGCTTGATTATGTTAACAAAATCGCCGGCGGTAATGAAAACAGCCTCAGAGCTGACGGCTCGATTGAAATCGAAATCCAGGCAATCACCGGTGTCAATAGCGAAGTCGGTTTCCACAACCTCACCGCATGCTTCTAAATAATGCCGAAGAGTTTGGAGGGATATTAAAATGATTAAAGTAGTCCACTATATTAACCAGTTTTACGCCGGGATAGGCGGAGAAGAAAAATCCGACTACGCACCTGAACACAAGAAAGGTGAAGTCGTCGGACCGGGAATGGCGTTCAAAGCCGCTTTTGGTGACAAGGCTGAAATTATCGCAACCATCGTCT
>JAZUIB010000037.1:0-9688 GCA_045642025.1 Synergistaceae bacterium | reverse complement strand
CACGGTGGATACCTATGTAAAATACCTGTATGCACACCTTGGCGGCGACGACACGACACTCAGCTTTACAAACGAAGAAATAAACTTCAAACCTATAGAAAGCCACAGAGTACGCGCCGGTTTCCGCTACAACAAAACAGTGGATGCAGACTTCAAAGCATACGGCGGTCTTGCCTACGAATATGAATTCAGCAACAATGCCGCGGCAACAACACAGGGACTTCCGATAGCCGAACCTAACATGAAAGGCGGAACAGGCATAGCAGAACTTGGGATATCCTACAAAAAACAAGGCAGTCCTTGGGCGTTTGATTTCACGATAACGGGAACGGCAGGCAAACGCGAAAGCATAGGAGCAAACCTAACGACATGGTACGAATTCGGTAATAAAAACACCGCAAAAGCAAAATCGGTTAAACAGACAAAAGTAAAAGCAAAGGCTGCCGCGGAAAGCAAGCAGATACAGGTTACAGAAGCAGGCACGAAAGATTTCGACGCACTATTCGGAAACAGATATGCCGAAGTAAAACAGACAACAACAAAAGCTCCGGCTGAACAGAAAAAAACAAAAACAGAAGAACAGCGAAAGAGTGAAAAGGAAGCTAAATCTAACAAGCCAAACAACCCTGCAATTATAAATCCGAAACAGAAGAAACAGCAGTGGATACGGAAAACAGGACAGGGGCAGAAAGATGTACAAGGAATAGGCATTCTCGACCTGTTGTCAGAGATAGGCGAATAGCAGCAGTAAATCATAAGAACAAAAACAGCGGCCCGAAAATACTGGGCTGCTGTTTTTGTAATGTGCTGAAAAAATATGTAAAAATACTTATTTGACCTGTATTGACAAACTGACATCTGACTGCTATTATTTTCTGCAGAAAATGATTTAGCACTCATTACACAAGAGTGCTAACAGACAAAAGGAGGTGTGGCTATGTTAACGGAAAGGCAGCTTGAAGTGGTGCTATCAGTGGTTTACGAATATATCAGAAGCGGTATGAGTGTAGGCTCGCGCACTGTTTCAAAGAATTATCTGACAGGCCGCAGCTCAGCAACAATAAGAAATGAAATGGCTGACTTGGAGGAAATGGGCTTTCTAAAGCATACGCACACTTCTTCAGGCCGTGTGCCGACAACGCTCGGTTACAGAATTTACGCAGATGCTGTCCTGCGCAGGGCAAGAAACCGCCGCACAAATGAATGGATGGCACGTCAGCTGAATGACAACCGGCAGGGTATAGAGGGTGCGCTTGCTACGTCAAGCGAACTTCTTAGCAAGATTTCAAATTATGTTGGTATTGCAGCTCTTACCCCGCTTGATGCAAAACGTTTCCGCCATGTGGATTTTGTCCGTATCAGCGAAAGTAATGTGTTGCTTCTGGTGGTTTTGGACGGCGGACTTGTGCATAAGAAAATGCTCCGCATGCCCTGGGATATTTCACAGGAAACACTTGAGGAGTTGGCACGTTATGTTAACAGACTCTCCGGCAGAAGCTGGACAGAGGTTAAGGAAACGCTGCGCAGTTATATGAGCGAAGAATTGAGAGATTACCGCGAGGCTTATGAGCATGCGCTCAGTGAGATTGAAAAGCTTCTTGAAGGCAAAAAGACGGTTAAGGTGTTTACAGGTTCAAAGCGAAAGCTTCTCGACCTCCCCGATTTTCAGGATCTCGGAAGAATTCAGGCACTTTATTCGTTTATAGAGGAAGAAAAGAATATGTGTGCGCTGCTTGAAAATGTTACTGAGGACGGGCTGCATGTCATAATCGGCGAGGAAAATGTACACCCTGAACTGCAGCATACATCAATAGTTACCGCAACTGCTACAACGGGCAATCAGCGTGCTACGGTAGGGATAATAGGTCCGGAGCGTATGGACTATGAAAAAGCAATTTCAACTATAGACAGTGTTTTACAAAGTCTTGCATTAGAGGAGGAGGAATAGATGAAACTCAAAAAGCATAAAGAGGCTGAAGAGGTTACAGAAACAGCGAAGACTGCAGCAGAGGAAACGCCGGCAGCAGAGCTTACGGAGACGGAAAAGTTGGTTGCCGAGCTTGCTGAGAAGGATGAAAAAATTAAGGCTCTCACAGAGGAAGCAGCAAGAGCAACAGCAGATTATTATAATCTTCGCACACGTGTTGAACGCGACAGGGAGAGGGATATGAAATTTGCGGCAGAGCGTTCGGTAAACGGACTGCTTCCGGTTTATGAAAATCTTGAGCGCATTTTCGACTCTGTTCCTGATAAGGAAGATAATTTTGCAAAAGGCGTTTCGATGGTAATTAAGCAGTTTTACGAAGTCCTTGCAGGTTTAGGACTTGAAGAAATCAAAGCCGACGGAAAGTTTGACCCATCGCTGCATGAAGCGGTTATGATGGAGCCGGTTGACGAAGAGGAAATGGACGGAACTGTTCTTTCGGTATTCAGAAAAGGTTATTCTCTTGCCGGCAGGGTGCTCAGAGCGGCACAGGTTAAGGTAGGAAGGTACGAAAAGGCTTAAAACAATTACCCAAAAAAGCAATTACCAATTACCAATGACGAATTACCAATTGTGGTGTCAGAACAAGTTCTGACATTTGAAGTAAAGGCAAAGGCAAGTAAAGAAGCAATTACGAATTACCAAAAAAAGCAATTAAACGACACTGGATTCTGCGCTGAATCCTTCGGATTTCCGCAGAATGACGGCGGAAGAAAGCCTGTAACATACAGCAATGATTTATATATTTATCATAGAAAGGGAAGTGTTTTACAATGGAAAAAATCATAGGAATTGACTTGGGTACAACCAACAGCTGCGTAGCAGTAAAAGAAGGAGATAATGTAACTGTTATCCCAAATCCGGAAGGCAGCAGAACAACGCCTTCGGTAGTTGCTTTCACAAAGGAAGGCGAGAAACTTGTCGGACAGCTTGCAAAACGTCAGGCAATTGTTAATCCCGACCGCACAATTATTTCAATCAAGCGTGAAATGGGTTCGGATTATAAAGTCGAGCTTGACGGTCAGAAATATAATCCGCAGCAGATTTCCGCAATGATTCTTCAGAAACTCAAACATGACGCTGAAGAATACCTCGGAACAAAAATCACAAAGGCAGTTATTACATGCCCTGCATATTTTACGGATGCACAGCGTCAGGCAACAAAAGACGCAGGCACAATCGCAGGGCTTGAAGTGCAGCGTGTTATTAACGAACCGACAGCTGCATGCCTTGCTTACGGTGTTGACAAGGAAGGCGACCACAAAATCATGGTTTATGACCTTGGCGGAGGCACTTTTGACGTTTCAATTCTTGATGTCGGTGACGGTGTGTTCGAAGTTCTTTCAACAAACGGCAACAACCGTCTCGGCGGCGATGACTGGGACGCGGCTATAGTCAACTGGATGGCTGAAGAATTCAGAAAATCAGACGGTGTTGACCTCCGGAAGGATAAAATGGCGGCGCAGAGACTCCGTGAAGCAGCGGAAAAGGCAAAAATTGAACTGTCTTCAATGACTGAAACTTCAATTTCACTTCCGTTCATCACAGCCGATGCCAATGGTCCGAAACATCTTGAGATGAAACTTACAAGAGCAAAATTTGAAGAGCTTACGTCAGATCTTTTGGATAAAACAGAAATTCCTGTACGTACGGCTCTTAAAGACGCCAATCTCCAGGCAGGCGATATTGACAAGATACTTCTTGTCGGCGGTTCCAGCCGTATGCCTATGGTGCAACGCAAAGTTAAAGAAATTATGGGCAAGGAACCGACAAAGGGTGTCAATCCTGATGAATGTGTTGCAGTAGGCGCGGCACTCCAGGGCGCAATCATCACAGGCGAAACCAAGGGTATAGTTCTTGTTGACGTAACTCCGCTTTCACTGGGGCTTGAAACGCTCGGCGGCGTTTTCACCAAACTCATTGACAAAAATACCGCAATTCCTGTTTCAAAGAGCCAGGTGTTCTCAACAGCGCAGGATAATCAGCCGGCGGTTGAAATTCATGTTCTTCAAGGTGAACGCGCAATGGCAGCAGACAACGTCACGCTCGGACGTTTCAACCTTGACGGTATAGCGCCGGCGCCGCGTGGAATTCCGCAGATTGAAGTTACCTTTGATATCGATGCTAACGGCATTGTCAATGTAACGGCAAAAGACAAGGCAACAAATAAAGAACAGCACATTACAATTCAGTCATCAAAGCTTTCCGATGAAGAAATCGAAAAAATGCGCAAAGATGCAGAAATGAACGAAACGGAAGATAAGAAGAAAAAAGAACTTATCGACACAAGAAACAATGCTGACAGCCTTGCCTACAATGCTGAAAAATCACTCAAAGAACTTGGCGACAGCGCAACTGAGGAAGAGAAAACCGCTGTTGAGGAAAAGATTAAAGCACTGCGCGAACTTCTTGAAAAAGATGATGTTGAAGCAATTAAAAAAGCAACGGACGAGCTTATGAACGCAATGCACCCGATTGCGGAGAAGGCATACAAGAAAGCTCAGGAAGCGGCTGCTGCGGCACAGGCTCAGAATGCGCAGGGTGAAGCAGCCGGCAGCGCACAGCCGGCAGATGATAATACAGTTGATGCCGAGTTCCACGAAGGAGACAATAAATAGCAAAGGAGGCGGGGCGGAATGGCAGGTAAAAGAGATTATTATGAAGTTCTCGGCGTAGAACGTTCTGCCTCTGCCGAGGAAATTAAAAAGGCTTATCGTAAACTTACGAGAAAGTATCACCCGGATGCTAACCCGGGTGATACTGAAGCAGCCGAAAAGTTTAAGGAAATCAACGAAGCCAACGAAGTTTTGAGCGATCCGCAGAAACGCGCGCAGTATGACCAGTTCGGTTATGTGGGCGATATGCCCGGCGGCGGGCAGGGGTTCGGCGGGTTCGGCGGACAGGGTTTTGAAGGTTTTGGTGATATCGGAGATATTTTCGGAGATATTTTCGGAGGTTTTGCCGGAGGTGGGCGCAGACGTGATCCGAATGCGCCGATGCGAGGCGAAGACCTTGAATACGGGCTTCAAATTTCGCTCGAAGATGCATACCGCGGTGTAACGAGGACAGTCAATATTCCGCGCTATGACACGTGCGACCATTGCCACGGCAACGGCGCTGAACCGGGTTCTAAAATTGAAAGTTGTCCGACTTGCGGCGGAAGAGGCAAAATACGCCAAACAATTCAGACACCGTTCGGACAGATGGTGCAGGAGCATGAATGCTATGAATGCCGCGGACGCGGTAAAAAGATAGTTTCTCCGTGCCGTGAGTGCAGAGGCACTGGCCGTGTACGCAAGCAGCACAGCGTTAATGTAAATATTCCGGCAGGTGTTGACACCGGCATACGCGTTCGTGTACACGGACAGGGCGGCGCAGGCATTAACGGAGGTCCCTCCGGAGACCTTTTCATAATTGTCGAAGTTCGTCCGGACAGCCGTTTTGTGAGAAAAGACGACGACCTTTACAAGACAGTTGAAATTACTTATCCTGAAGCTGTTCTCGGCTGCCAGGTGAAGATTGACACCTTTGACGGACAGGAAGTGCTTGACGTCCCTGCAGGGACTCAGCCGAATACAAAGCTGCGGATTAAGGGGCGGGGAATGCCCAGACTTCGTTCAAGAAGCGGAGGCAGCGGCAATATGAATGTACTGGTAAAGATTACTGTACCCAAAAATCCGACGTCAAAACAGAAAGAGCTTATCAAGAAGCTTGCCGAAGAGATGAAGGTTAAAACAAGATAAGGCTGAACAAAAATATAAAAATATAACAACGGCTATCAGACAGCCGTTGTTTTTTTCGGCTTGCTAATCTTATCAAAATTATTATAATAGACTAACAATATTCTGAACATTACTATACAGTAATGATATGTTATGGGAGGAAAAGTGATGAGCAAAAAGGCCTTAGGGATTATAGGAGCTCTGCTTGTTATTTTTGGCTGTTGGTATTTCCTCGGTGGTTCAGCAGTCTGGCAGGATGACGATATAATTAGAATAGGTTTCCTTGGAGCGTTTACTGGAGACCAGGCTTCCTACGGAACAACCGAGTATAATATGGCACAACTTATTGTTGACGAGGTCAATAAGGCCGGCGGTGTTCTCGGCAAACAGATTAAACTTATCCCTTATGATACAAAAACAAGAAGCGAAGATGCTGTAAACGCAGTTCGCAGAATGATACAAGAAGACGGCGTATGCGCGATTCTCGGTGCGAATGCAAGCGATATCAACATTGCGACAGCGCCTATCGTCAACAGAGAAAAAATACCTCAGATTTCAACAGTCGGCACAAACCCTCTCGTAACTGTTGACGAAAACGGCAAGGTTCGTCCCTACTCATTCCGTGTCTGCTTTACAGACCGGTATCAGGGCTCGCTCGCGGCACAGTTTGTATTTGCTGACCTCGATTGTGATAGCGCGGCAGTGCTTTATAACGTTGGTTCAGAATATGCGCGCGGACTTCGTGAATTCTTTGTCAAAAGCTATGAAAGCTATGGCGGCAAAATCGCGGCTGACGAAGGCTACCACGGCACTAACTCTGATTTCAGTGCTCAGCTCGCCAAAATCAAAAAATCAGGCGCAAAGGTGCTCTTCCTCCCCGGCATGGGCAAGGATATGGCGCTTATAATCAAACAGGCAAGAGAACTCAAGCTTGACGTAACAATAGTCGGAGGCGACGGCTACGGTGAAATGATGAACAAAATCGCGGGCAATGCGATGGTCGGCACCTACTGGATCAGCCATGCGCATCTTGACGACCCGAACATTAAGCCTGTTTTTGAACGCTACAAACAGGTCTATAAAGACGAATGCGAAGAGTTCATCAACGGCATAATGGCCTGTGATGGAACAATTTGGCTTCTCAAGGCAATCAAACGCGCAGGCAGTACAGACGGCACGGCAATTGCAAAAGCACTTGAAGAAACAAAAGGGCTTAAGCTGGTGCATGCCACGCTTACAATCGATCCTGAAACACACGACCCGTTGAATAAAGCAGGTATTTTCCTTAAAGTCGACGGAAACCTCAAAACACAGTTTGTCAAAAAAATTGAGCCGAAATAAGCGTAAATAAAGTCTAAACTAACATTAAACGGCTTGTGAATTTCTTGCACAAGCCGTTTTTTTGCCGTTTGCAGTGTGAATTGCAAAACTTTAAGATGTGCGTAGTTCAGTATTTTTTGTGGAAAGAGCGCAATAAATTTGCTGTAAATTGTTAAAAATACAGCAATAATAACCAACGGCAAAATTTTAACATTATGTATCCGCAACGTTTCTGCAGAGCTAAAAATGAACTAAAATTTAATAAAAATTTCTTACTTTACAAAAAATGAAAAATAGTTTATTATTGCTCCCGTCATTCAAATTTATGCTCATAGAGCATATACACAGGAGGTTGCACAATGAACAAGAAAGCTTTGGCAATTATAGCAATTCTTGCAGTTGCTTTCTGCGGATGGTATTTTGTAGGAAACTCATCAAAAGCGAAGGATGACGGAACGATCAGAATCGGTTATCTTGCGGCGCTCACAGGCGACTTTGCTGCCTACGGACAGGCAGAGGTTAATTCCTCACAACTTTATATTGACGAAATTAACGCCAAGGGCGGACTTTTCGGCAAGAAGCTCAAACTTGTTGTCTATGACACAAAGTCAAAACCGGAAGATGCGGTTAACGCAGTCCGCAGAATGATACAGAATGACGGTGTATGTGCTGTTCTCGGCACAAACACTAGCGGAATTACCCTTGCGACTGCGCCTATTGTAAATAAAGCCCAAGTGCCGCAGATTGCGACCTGCGCGACCAACCCGCTTGTTACGGTGGATGAGAAAGGCAATATTCGTCCGTATTCATTCCGTATCTGTTTCATCGACCCGTATCAGGGCAAGGTTGCGGCAGAACTTGCGGTTAATGACCTTGGAACCAAGAAAGCGGCAATCCTTTACAATGTCGGCTCAGACTATGCACAGGGGCTTCGTGAATTCTTCATTAAAAACTACGGCGAGCTCGGCGGAAAAATCGTTGCTGACGAAGGTTACCGCGATGCAGACGTTGACTTCCGCGCGCAGCTTACAAAGGTTAAGGAAAGCGGAGCTGAAGTTATATTCCTCCCGGGTATGGGCAAGGATATGGCGCTTATCATAAAACAGGCTCAGGAACTCGGAGTTAAAGTGAAGGTTATAGGCGGTGACGGTTACGCAGACTTTATGAGTGAAATCGCCGGCAATGCGATGAAGGGCACCTACTGGATTAACCATACATATCTTGGTGACCCGAACATGAAACCTGTCTTCGACAAATACAAAGAAGTGTACAAAGACGAATGCAAGGAATTTACGAACTGCACAATGGCTTATGATGCGACGAAATGGCTTGTCTGGGCAATAGAAAAAGCCGGAAAAGCCGAAGGTCCCGCAATTGCAAAAGAACTTGAAAACACTAAGGATCTTAAGCTGACACACTGCACAATTACGATTGACCCGAAGGACCATAATATTATCAACAAGCCCGCGGCAATTCTTAAAATAGCGGATGACCTTAAGGGACACTTCTACAAAGTCATCCAGCCTAAATAGGATTACTGTTATTTGACACTAATAAAGGGCAAACACGTTTTGCCCTTTTATTGCGTTATAATAGTCACCAAAATATTATGATTTTTTGAATTGACTGACAATTCAATAGTGTCAGCCAATTTTGGGTTATTTGAGATTCTGCCAAAGGGGTGTTTGTTTTTGGATATTATTCAGCAGGTCATTAACGGGCTGTCACTGGGATCTGTCTATGCGCTTATTGCAGTTGGCTATTCTCTCGTTTACTCAATACTGCTTTTCTCCAACTTTGCGCACGGCGGTTTCCTGGTTATCGGCGGTTACATCTGTTATTACGCGCTGATGTCTTACGGTGCAGGAATTTGGGAGGCATCTTTTGCGGCTGTGTTGGGTGCTGGTATTTCCGCAATTCTTGTCGAGCGTTTTGCATACCGTCCGATTCGCGAACGTACACCGGTTACACTCTATCTTCTTATTGCTTCAATGGGTATGAGCATAGTTATCGAAAACCTTTTCGTTGTAACAATCGGCGGACGGTTCCGTGCGCTTCCGCCTGTGCTTCCTATGCAGCCGGTAAGCGTGTTCGGTTTTGCTACAACCAGTGCTTTTGACATACTTTCACTTATTGTTTCAATAATTTCTCTGGTGGCTTTACAATTTTTTCTTAACAGGACAAAATGGGGGCTTGCAATCCGCGCGGCATCTTACAATCTGCGTACTGCATCGCTTATGGGTGTCAATGTCAACCGCCTTATCGCGATAGTGTTCTTTGTGGCAGGACTTTTTGCCGCAGTCGGCGGAATTTTTCTCTCGGCGCGTTACACGCTCTATCCGCAGCTCGGCAGTACAATTACAACAAAAGCCTTTGTTGCTGCGGTTATAGGAGGGCTTGGCTCTTTACCTGGAGCTATTATAGGAAGTCTAATTCTCGGACTTGCTGAAATGCTTACCGCAGGTTTTGTATCAAGTCAGTTTAGAGATTTAGTCGTTTTCTTCCTTCTGATAGTCACGCTTATAATCCGCCCGTCCGGTCTTTTCGGCAAAGCGGTCAGCGAGAAAGTGTAGGCGGCAGAGATGGGTTATTCAACCGGTATTCTTACGCTTCTTGCGATTAACTGCATAGCTTCGCTTGGTGTGAAGTCGGATCGTAGCCA